>JBGTHX010000531.1:0-2026 GCA_041746055.1 Lewinella sp.
CAGGCGGAAGCGCAGCTCGGTGCTCGCGGGGTTGGGGTATAGCTCCAGCAGGTTGGTCACCCGCTTGGGTATCGGCTGGCCGCCGGAGTCGGAAATTGCCGGTGTGGTACAGGCCATGTCCGCCCCCCCGTATGCCGTGGGCGCCGTGGTCGAGGGACCCAGGTACACCTTGTCCAGTTGGGTGCCGGCTTCCCGGGGAGCGATCCGCAGGGTGTGGGTGCCGGCCCCGAGACTGAAGGAGACGGGGGTTCCCGCGTCAAAGACCTCCTTCCACTGAAATCCGCTGGTCATCAGCAGGGTGCCGCCGGCGTCGAGCCAGTAATCCAGCCAGGGGCCGTCGTCAACGCTCACCCAGAAGGAGTTCTCCCCCTTCGTGGGCGTATTCATGCGCAAGTACATCTTGTAGGTGCCCGCGGCGGTGAGCGACACCGAGTACGAAAGTTGTTTGCTGCCGCCGTAGGTAGCCGGCTTTCCGATCTTGCCGCTGCCGGGGAACACGCGGTAGTTGCCGCCGGAGGCTGCGGCGCTGCCTACCTGCTGCCATTCACCGCCGCCGGTGGCGCATTCAGCTTCGCCCCAGAATTCGGTGACCGGGTCGGTGGGCGTGTCGGACGTATTCGTCAGGAATAGCTTATCCAGCAGGGTACCCGGCTCCCGGTAGGCAAAATCGATCCGTACCGTACCCTTGGGCAGCGCGTAGGGGCTTCCCTGGACCTTCTGCCAGCCGAAGGTGGTGGAGTGGGTGATCGCCTGCCACCACTTGATCCAGCTACCTCCGTTGATGCGGACCCAGTAGGAATCGCTGGAACTGTCGGGTGCCTTGAGGCGGGAGAAGAGCTGATAATTGCCCGCTACGGGGAGATCTACGGTGAAGCTTACCTGGTTGGCGGGTACGTCCGCGGGCGGATCGTTGTACGAGGGGCCGGTGCCGGCTACCACGTCCACGTACTTGCCACCCGAGGCGGCGGCGTCCGTTTTTGTTGTCCAGGTGGCTCCCACGGCGGCCCACTCGGCTTCCAGGTAAAGCCGCACGTCAGTGGTGGTGGGCGGTGGCGGAGGCGGAGGATTGGCGGAGCAATTCGTGGCCGTTCCTCCGGTTCCGGTCGGCTGATCGGAGGTGGAAGTAAGGAACAGCTTGTCCAGCTGGGTACCGGTCTCGCGGTAAGCCACCTCAATGACGGCTGCACCGGCCGGTAAGGCATAGGGACTATCCAGTACCTCCCGCCAGGCGAAGGCGTTTCCGGTCTGCACGTTCCCCCACCACTTCAGCCAGGTTCCGCCGTTGATGCGTACCCAGTAGGAATCGCTGTTGCTGTCCGGCCCCTTCACGCGCCCGAACAGGTGGTAGCTACCCGGGGCGGGAAGCTGTACGTTAAAGGCCACGCGGTTGGCGGGCACGTCCGCGGGAGCGGCGTTGACGGAGCGGGCGATGCCGTCGGCCAGCACTACGTACTTGCCCCCCGAGGCCTGGGCATCGGATTTCGTCACCCAGTTGCTGCCCACCGTACCGCACTCCGCTTCCAGGAAGGTACCGAAGCCGCTTGGAGGGGGCGGGGGAGTCTCCCCGGTGACGCTGAGCCTGACGGTCAGGATAGCCGCAGCGTAGCCGGCGGCGGTGGCGCGGAGGCTGAAGGTGTAGGTTCCCTCGCTCAGCCCCGTGGCATCCGCGCTGATGTCCAGTTCGGTAGCCGATTCCCGTGCGTAGCCGGTGGTGTGGTCTGCGGACAACCAGGAGGGGAAGTCGGCGGCATTGAGCGTGAATGGCGTTCCCTCCTCGCCGAAGAGGTTGGAGAGGATGATCTCGCGGCTGGCTGTCTCGCCGGCCTTGAGGCTAAAGTTCAGGGAGCCCGGATTGAAGACCAGGCCCGGATTTGCGGCGGGCTTAAAGTCCTTCACGCGCGTCACGTCGATCGGATCGTAAGTGCTGGGCTTGCCGCCGTTCAGCACGACCAGACGGCCGTCGTACACCCTGGCGACGGGTGCCAGGAGCGGATCCGGCAACTGCATATTGCTAAGCACGGTCCAG
>JBGTHX010000532.1:0-15915 GCA_041746055.1 Lewinella sp.
CGCACATGGCGTAGTTGCCCGCGCCGTAGCTGTTGCCTACCACGATGGAGAATTTAGGTACCGTGCTGTTGCTGACGGCGCTGACCATCTTTGCGCCGTCCTTGATGATGCCGCCCTGTTCGGAGCGGCTGCCCACCATGAAACCGGATACGTCGTGGAGAAAGACCAGCGGGATATTTTTCTGGTTGCACACCATGATGAAGCGCGCGGCCTTATCGGCGCTGTCGCTGTAGATCACGCCGCCAAACTGCATCTCGCCTTTGCCGCTCTTCACCACCTGCCGGTTATTGGCTACGATGCCGACCGACCAGCCGTCGATGCGGGCGTAGCCGCAGAGGAGGGTTTGTCCGTACTCCTTTTTGTACTCGGTAAAGTGACCGCCATCCACGAGTGCGGAGATCAGCCGGCGCCCGTCGTAGGGCTTGGAGCGGTCGGTCGGCAGCACCCCCAGGATGTCCCCCTTCGCTACCTGTTCCGGTTCGGTGCGGTCGAAGGGGGTGATGAGCTTCTCCGGTATGCGGCTCATCAGGTCGCGGATGGTGGCCAGGCACTCCTTGTCGTTTTCGCTCTTGTAGTCGATCACCCCGCTGACGGAGCTGTGCATGTCGGCTCCGCCGAGGTCTTCCTGGTCGACCTTTTCGCCGATGGCGGCGCGCACCAGGTAGGGGCCGGCGAGGAAGATGCTGCCCGTCTCCTGTACGATCAGGCTTTCGTCGGACATGATGGGCAGGTACGCGCCCCCCGCCACGCAGCTGCCCATGACGGCGGCAATTTGGGTGATGCCCAGGGCGCTCATGCGGGCGTTATTGCGGAAGATGCGGCCGAAGTGGCGCTCGTCGGGGAAGATCTCGTCCTGGAGCGGGAGGAATACGCCCGCGCTGTCGACCAGGTAGATGATCGGCACCTGATTTTCGAGGGCGATCTCCTGGGCCCGGAGGTTTTTCTTGCCCGTGATGGGGAACCAGGCGCCGGCCTTCACGGTAGCGTCGTTGGCCACGATGACGCAGAGCCGGCCGGACACCCGTCCGTATCCGGCGATCACGCCGCCCGCGGGGCAGCCGCCGTACTCCTCGTACATCTCGTAGCCGGCAAAGGTGCCGAACTCCAGGAATTTGGTGCCGGGGTCGATCAGGGTATCCACCCGCTCGCGGGCGGTGAGCTTTCCTTTCTGGTGTTGTTTGGCGACGCGCTTGGGCCCGCCGCCGCCCAGGATGATCTCCCGGCGGTGGTTGTAGCGGGAGAGTTCCAATAGCATTCCGTCTTCGTGCTCGGCGGCGGTCAGTTCTTCTTTGGTCATGATCGGTGGTTGAGGGCGGCCGAAAAGTACGATATTCGCCCCAACCCCCGCTCCCATGACCTACAGCTACCTCGGACTCGTCATCGAGATCCTCCTCCTCGCCGTCGGCATCTACCTGTACCTGTTCGCCCGCGGCGTCCTTTCTTTCGGCTCCTCGGAGTCCCGCGCCCGCGCCGAAACCTTCCGCCAGGACAATGCCGGCTGGATGCGCATCATGGGACTGTTGCTGGCGGCGCTGATGCTGGTGAACGTGGTGTTGCACGTTAAGGAGCTCGTCGGGTAAACGTAAAAAGGCGAAGACCCCTAGGGATCTTCGCCTCCGTACCCGGAACGGGGATCGAACCCGTACTCCCAGTACTGGGAACTGGATTTTAAGTCCAGCGCGTCTACCAAGTCCGCCATCCGGGCTTGCCGTAAAGGTAAGCGTTTCGACCAAACTTGTCTCCCCCCAGGAGCCGCTCTATTCCGGGTCCTGGATGCGGAGCAGCGTGGCCAGGATTGCGTCCCGCGAATCGGTGAGCTGGAGGGTGTCGCCGCCGATAGAGTAGCCCGCGGTGGTCCGGAGCGCCTCCAGGAAAGACTGCTCGGTGGAAATGTCGGGGCACATCATTTTAGTGGACATCAGCGGCGGGAACGTCAGATTGTCCTGGTCCAGGAGATAGGTGCCGCTGAAGCTGTTACAGCCGCCCGATCCCGCCATCCGCTGTCCGTTGGCCTGGAGCATCAGGTAGGGCGCGTTTTTGGACGCGGGAACCGGAGTTCCCTTAAGTGAGACCAGATTCCATCGGGTCTCAAGCAGTCCGGTCTGGTCCTTCTGCAGGTAGTAGAGCTCCGAGAGGCTGCCCTCGATGGGGCGGCTGATCAGGTCCAGCTGCCGGAGGTAATTTTCACCGACCTTGTAGTAGATGGGGCGGTCCGTGGAGTCGATGTCCAGCAGCTTGATGCCGCCGCCGTCGGGTTCCCAGCTGAATCGGCCGCGGTGGGTCTGCGTTTCCCCGTCCGTTTCCGACGTACGGGTGCGCAGCACGTAGGTATTGTCTTCGGATAGCATCAGGGTAGTCTCCATGCCGCCCCCGTCGGCCGTGGGTACGTTGCCGGAGTACAGTCCGGGCCAGTCCACCGAGGTACGGCTGTTGTCCCCCTGCGGCGGGTCCAGGGGCTCGCGCGCTTCCGGGGGCGGGTCCGCAGGTGCCGGGGTATTCCGCAGACAGCCGGCCAGCAATGTCATCGTGAGAGCCGAAATCAACAGTAGGGTAGTGCGCATAGCCGGGTAACGATTTTACGCTCTAAGGTCGGTAGGAAGTTGTAACCCGGGGCAAAGCTAGGGTGCCCTACGAGCAAATGGGGGGTTCGCGTGTTCCTCTCGCGGGGAGATAACTCAGCCTCCCCGGCAATGACGCGCGTGTGGTGATGTTGGATATTTTTTCGGCTACCCTTCCGCTTACCAATCCGGTAGTCAAGTTCCTGATCATCCTGCTGATCATTTTACTGGCGCCCATTCTACTCAACGGCATTCGGGTGCCGCAGCTGCTGGGCCTGATCATCGCGGGCGCGGTGATCGGTCCGCACGGCTTCAACCTCATGGAGCGCGATAGCAGCATCATCCTTTCCGGTACCGCCGGCCTGCTGTATATCATGTTCCTCGCGGGACTGGAGATCGATCTGGCGGACTTCCGGAAGAACAGCCGGCGCAGTGCCGTCTTCGGGATGTACACCTTCGCGATTCCGATGGCGCTGGGCATCCTGGTTTCACGGGTGGTGCTCGACTTCTCCTGGCCTACCTCGGTCTTACTGGCCAGTATGTTCGCCTCCCACACCCTGATCGCGTACCCGATGATAAGTCGCCTGGGCGTGGCGAAGAACCGGGCGGTTAACATCACGGTCGGGGGGACGGTCATCACCGATACCCTGGCGCTGCTCGTGCTGGCCGTCGTGGTCGGTACGGTGACGGGGGAGGTAAACCTGACGTTCTGGACCAGGCTCTCGGGATCCATTCTGGCATTCGGTGCGGTGGTGCTGCTAATATTCCCCTTGATCGGCCGCTGGTTTTTGAAGCGGTTTGACGACGGCGTTTCCCAGTACGTATTCATTCTCGCCATGGTCTTTCTCGGGGCCGTGCTCGCCGAGGTCGCCGGCATTGAGCCCATCATCGGGGCCTTCCTGACGGGCCTGGCACTGAACCGACTGGTACCGTCCACTTCGCCGCTGATGAACCGGATCGAATTTGTGGGTAACGCCATATTCATTCCCTTCTTCCTCATCGGCGTGGGCATGCTTATTGATTACCGGGCCTTCCTCCGTGATACGGATACCATCCGGGTAGCGGTCATCATGACGGTGGTGGCCACCCTGGCCAAGTTCCTCGCCGCCTGGTGTACGCAGCGCACCTACGGCTTCAGCCTGGATGAGCGGCGCCTGATCTTCGGCCTCAGTAATGCCCAGGCCGCGGCCACCCTGGCGGCGGTGCTGGTCGGCTACAACACCATCCTCTCGGTATCGGCAACGGGTGAGCCCGTCCGCCTTCTCGACGACAGCGTGCTTAACGGTACCATTCTCATGATCCTCATCACCTGCACCACCGCTTCGCTGGTGGCCCAGCGTGGGGCGGTCAACGTGGCGAAACTGGAAGAGTCAGCGGCTTCGGAGACTCCCGGCGATGCCCGGGAAAGAATTCTGATCCCGGTCAGTAACCGGGAAACCGCGGAGGAACTCGTCAGCCTGGGAATCACCATTAAACCCAAAAACCTCGGCCAGCTTTTCGCCCTGAGCGTCATCGACCAGGATGCCCTGGATAATGCGGCGGAGGGCCGCGCCCGCAAAGTGCTCCAGAAGGCCGTAGTCACGGCCTCCGGAGCCGATCACGCCCTGATTGAGCTGCTGCGGTACGACCTGAGTATCGCCAATGCGATCACCAGTGTCGTGCGGGAGAACCGGATCACGGATCTGATCCTGGGTCTGCACCGCGAGGAGGGGATCTCCAAATCCTTTCTCGGCGACCTCACGGAGGGCATACTCTCCCGCTGTAACGTGACCACCCTGATCTACAAATGCGCGCAGCCCTTCTCGACGGTCAAGCGCCACCTGATCGTGCTGCCGGCGCGGGCGGAAGAGGAACTGGGGTTCGACGGCAGCCTGAGCCGCGTCTGGAACATTGCGCGGAATTCCGGAGCTAAAATGGTCTTTTACGGTACGGCGTCTACGCTGGAGGGGATCAGGGATCTGCACGAGCGCTCACCCATCGACGCAAGCTTCGTGCCCTTCCCCGACTGGGACGATTTTCTCATTCTTGCCCGGGAATTCACCACCAACGACAACCTGATCGTTTTTCTCAGCCGGCCGGAGTCGGTATCCTACCACCGCAGCATGCGGAAGATTCCCGGCTACCTGAACCGATACTTTCAGTCATTCAGTTTCATTCTCCTCTACCCGGCGCAGGAAGGCGTGCGGGATGCGCTGGTCACTAATCTGAAAGATCCTTCACTCGCAGAGCCCCTGAAGCGCATCAACAGCCTGGGCCGTTCGATCGCCGGAATACTGCGGCGGTGAAACCCTAGGGCCTGGTGGGCGCCTCGTACAATTCGATGGGCAGGCCGTCGGGATCCTGGAAGAAGGTGTACCGCTGCTCGGTGTACTCGTCCGTGCGGATGCCCTCCACGCCGATGCCGCGCTCGCGTAGCCGCTGCACTTCCCGCTCGATGTCGGTCACGGTGAAGGCCAGGTGGCGCAGGCCGCGGGCCTCGGGTCGGGTGGGGCGCTGAGGCGGATCAGGAAAACTGAAGAGCTCGACTAGGTGCTGTCCCCGCAGGCTGAGGTCCAGCTTATAGGAGTCGCGGGCCTCCCGGTAGACTTCCTGGATTACCTCGAAGCCGAGGACCTCGGTGTAGAATTGCTTGGAGCGGGGGTAGTCGCTGCAGATAATCGCGACGTGGTGTAGGGAATCCAGTTGTAGCATGGGTCAGGTCGTATTGCTTGCCCCAAATTTACGCCGCCGACGTCTTCACTGCTGCCGGCTGTGGGAACCATCGCAACGCGGCATCCGGGCGGACTTGCCGCAGACGCAGTCGTGGATACCGCTGCCGGCGAGGATGCGCTCGGCGTAACGGTCGATCCGGGCGGTGCGGCTGGCCGTTTGTTTGGCGCCGCTGAAGTAAAGCAGATACCCTCGCTGACGGCCGGCCGTAAGTCGGTAGAACGCCTCCTGCAACGCGGGCCACTCACCGAAGGCCCGCTCCAGTTCGGCGGGCAGGTCCATTTTCCGGTCGGCGGAGAAATCTACGCGTCGCCCGGCTTCCACCAGGGCCATGGCCTGCCGGACGTAGCCACTGATGACCGACTCCAGCTCTACGATCTGATCCGCGCGGCTGAAGGTGACGATACGGGTAGCCCGTGAATGCTCACCGGGCGCGCGGAGCAGTCCGGCACCCTCCTCGAGCAGGGCTCCCTGGAAGAAGGATAGCACCACCCCTTCGGTGCGTCGCCCGATAATGGCTACGTTGCCACCGGCGTGGGTGTAGCAGGGCGCGCGCCACTTGATGGTTTCGCCTAGCCCACAGGCCAGCAGTACGTCGCGTAGAGCTTCCAGCATCTCCCGCCGGTCGGGGGCAGTGGCGAGGTAATTTTCTACGGACAAGGGGAGGTAGACATAGGGTGAAAGGGTTTCAAGGCAGACCAGCCACCCGGCGGGCCGAACCGGGAAGATAGCGTGCTTAAACTGTTAGGAACCAGGGAATATTGCCTGGTAACACCCCGCGGGGGAGACACGGCAACTGCTGGGGCATCAATTTCCGAACCCTTGGCTGGGCATGCTGTTAGCCGATTCGTAGAGCGTCCTGATAGTATTGTTACGACAGCTACAGGGCCGTCACCTAACCGCCGCGACGGGGCGGAACCATCAGCTAAAGAATACGAGTGCCATGAAGGATTTAGACCAGTGGGTCGGCAAGACCGAAGACCAGCTCAACGAGGACGAGAGGAAGATCTTCAATGACCTGGGCCTGCACGGCGAATCGCGCCGCAAGTTCATCGGCAAACTTTCCGCCGCCAGCCTGAGCATCTGGATCGCTTCCAATACCGGGCTCAATGCGCTGATCCCGAAGGGGGAGGAAATGCCCGAACAGCTCAAGGCCCTGCTGAATGAGTTGAAGGTCGAACTGAGCATCAATGACAAGCCCTACACCCTTCACCTGGATTCGAGGACCACGCTGCTCGATGCCCTCCGCGAAAAACTCGGCCTCACCGGCTCGAAGAAAGGATGCGGCCACGGCCAGTGCGGCGCCTGTACCGTGATTATCGACGGAAAGCGGCAGCTATCCTGTCTGACCCTCGCGGCCAGCTGTGATGACCGCGAGATCGTCACCGTGGAAGGACTCGCCAAGGGCGACCAACTCCACCCCGTGCAGGAGGCTTTCCTGAAGTACGACGGCTTTCAGTGCGGCTACTGTACGTCTGGCCAGATCTGCTCCTCCGTGGCCCTGCTCGAGGAAGCCAAGCGGGGAGAGGCCAGCTACGTGACGGAGGACTTTACGGAACTGAAACAGAACATCGAACTGAGCGAGGAAGAGATCCGGGAACGGATGTCGGGAAACATTTGCCGCTGCGGTGCCTACAACAACATCGTCATGGCCATCCAGGAAGCCCAGACCGGTCAGGACCAGGGACAGAAGTGGAGCTTTGCCACCGTGGAGGAAGTCCGCGAAGCAGGCAACGCCTGATCCCCTCACCGATCCTAACAAATAAGACCATGCGACCCTACGAATATATCCGCGCTAAAAGCTCTTCCGAAGCCATTTCTGCCGCCACGGCCGCCCGTAAGCCCCACTACCTGGGGGGTGGCACGAACTTGATCGACCTTATGAAGGAGGACGTCGAGCGGCCCGACACGCTGATTGAGGTGTCCCGGCTCCCGATGAAGGAGGTTACCCGCAACGCGACGGGCGGACTTACCCTCGGTGCTACGCTCAGCAACACTGACACCGCCAACCACCCGGACGTCAGGAAGGACTACCCCCTCCTTACGATGACCATGTTGTCCGCCGCCACGGAGCAGATCCGCAACATGGCCACCAACGGCGGTAATCTGCTCCAGCGCACCCGCTGCCCCTACTTCTACGAAACCTCCATGCCCTGCAATAAGCGGGAGCCCGGCTCTGGCTGCGGTGCGAAGGAGGGTATGAACGCCCTGCACGCCATCTTCGGCTACAGCGACGCTTGCGTGGCGGTCAATCCGTCGGATATGTGCGTAGCCCTCGCCGCCCTTGGGGCCACGGTGGTGGTGATGACGCCCGGTGGAGACAGCCGGCGCATCCCTTTTACGGACTTCCACCGCCTGCCGGGTGACGAGCCCCAGCGGGACACCACCCTCGAACCCGGGGAACTCATTACCGCCATCGAGCTGGACGCCCCCCGCTTTGCCGATCACTACTACTACCTGAAGATCCGCGAGCGGTCGAGCTACGCCTTTGCGCTGATCTCGGTGGCCGCCGGACTGGACATCCGGAACGGCACGATTGCCGCCGCCGGACTGGCGATGGGCGCCGTGGCACATAAGCCCTGGAAGCTCACCGAAGCCGAAGACTTTCTCGTGGGCAAAGCGGCCACGCAAACCGTCTTCGAGGAGGCCGCTGACCTCGCCCTGCGCGACGCACGCCCCCTGGAAGAGAATGAATACAAGGTCGAAATGGGGAAGAAAGCCATCGTGCGCGCCCTCCTGCAGGCCACCGAACGCAACGCCTGATCCCACAACCCAACGAGCAACAACCATGAAAGAACCACAGCACGTCATCGGCCAGGCTATCAACCGGGTAGAGGGCAAACTAAAAGTAACCGGGCGCGCCAAGTACGCTTCGGAATTTCCGGTCGAGGGTATCGTGTACGCCCAGGGACTGAACAGCACCATTGCCAAGGGCGAGATCATCAGCATTGATGCCTCGGAAGCGGAGCAGCAGCCGGGTGTGCTGAAGGTGATCACCCACCAAAACGCGCTGGAACTCGCCACGCCCGAAGAAGAATTGCTCAAGCTCGGGACCAAGGCCATTGCACCCGTCCTGCAGACCCCCCGGGTCCACTGGTACGGGGAGTACGTCGGCGTGGTAGTCGCTGAAACCTTCGAGCAGGCGCAGCACGCGGCCCGCCTGGTGAAATTCGAGTACCGGAAGGACGATCACCGCACGGAGTACCGCTCCGCCGGCGAGGGGGAAAAATTTAAGCCCGAAGGTCGCTCGGATTTCAACTGGGGGGATATCGAGGATGGCATGTCCGGCGCCGACCAGCGCGTCGACGTCACCTACCGCACCCCGGTGGAGCACCACCATCCGATGGAACTGCACGCCGTGATCGCGCAGTGGAATGGCGACAAATTGCAGGTATACATGCCCGCGCAGATGATCAACGACGCCACGATCGGCATCTCGGAGACCTTCAAGATCCCGAAGGAGAACGTCCGGGTAATTTGCCCATTCCTCGGGGGCGGATTCGGGTCGAAGCTACAGGCCCAGGAGCACGTCATGCTCGGGGCGATGTGCGCCAAGATGGTCGGCAAACCGGTTCAGCTCACCGTCACCCGCCAGCAGATGTTCACCAACGTCGGATTGCGGCAGGAGAACATCCAGCGCATGCGATTGGGCGCGGACGCGGACGGTAAGCTCACCGCCCTGGGGCACGAAACCCTCTCCCACACCGCCACGAACAAGGAATACCAGGAGCCCTGCGGGGCAGCCTCGGCCATGCTCTACAACGTGCCCAACCTGAAGGTGACCCACCGGATCGTTCCCGTCAACCTGCCCTATCCCTGGGCGATGCGGGCACCCGGCGAGGCCACGGGCAGCTTCGCGCTGGAGTGCGCGATCGACGAACTGGCCTGGAAACTGAAGATGGATCCGGTAGAATTCCGCATCCTCAACGACACCCAGACCGACCTGAGCGTCGACAAGCCCTTCTCCTCCCGGCTGCTCACCGAATGCCTCCGCATCGGCGCGAAGAAGTTCGGCTGGGCGGACCGTCCGCTACAACCCCGCTCCCGCACGGAGGGCAACTGGCTCGTGGGCTACGGCGTAAGCGCCGCCTCCCGGAAGGCTCCCCTCCAGAAGAGCGCGGCCAGAATCAGGCTCAAACGCGACGGCGACACCCTCGACGCTACCGTTCAGACCGACGCCACCGACATCGGCACCGGTACGTACACCATTCTCGCGCAGACCGCCGCCGACTATCTCGGTATCCCCGTCGACCGGGTAGCCGTGGAACTCGGGGATTCCAATTTTCCCGTCTCCGCCGGATCCGGCGGATCGTGGGGGGCGGCCTCCTTCACCAACGGGGTGCGTGCCGCCTGCCTCAACGTAAAGGACACCCTGAAGACACTTGCCGGCTACGCCGCCGCCGAGGGCGACACGCTCGCCACGCTGATGAAAAAAGCCGAGCTGACCGAGCACGAAGCAGAAGGTTCCGCCGCACCCACGGAGGAATTCCGCAAGTACTCGATTTACTCTTTCGGCGCGAACTTTTCGGAGGTGTGGGTGGACAAGGACACGGGAATGTGCCGCGTCCAGCGCATCTTGAACGTCGGCTCGGCCGGTACCATCCTCAATCCTAAAACGGCCTACAGCCAGGTACTCGGCGGGCTCGTCATGGGCCTCGGAATGACCTTTATGGAGCAGTCCAAGGTAGAGAAGAACCACGGCAACTTCATCACGCGGAGTCTGGCCGATTACCACGTGCCGGTCAACCTCGACCTGGCCGACGTAAAAGTCATATTCCTGCCAGAAGAGGACCGCATCGCCAATCCCATGGGCGTAAAGGGCATCGGGGAGCTCGGTATCTGCGGGGTCGCCGGTTCGCTGGCCAATGCCGTATTCAACGCCACCGGGAAGCGGATGCGCGACCTGCCGATCACGCCGGAGAAACTGCTGATGACCCAGGTGGAGCGGGACCTGGCGCTATTGGACTAAAGCCCGGCACCCGCGCCCCGCCGCCCCTTATCTTTCGATCATGATACGACACTTGCTCCTTATACTCCTGCTCGGCGGGATGACTGGCCTATCCGCTCAAGGCTTCCTGCACACCGAAGGCCCCCGTATCGTTGGGGAAGACGGGCAGCCCTATATCCTGAAGGGGATCGGACTCGGCGGCTGGATGGTGCAGGAGGGGTATATGATGAAGACGAGCGGCTTCGCCGGCGCTCAGCACCAACTGCGCGAACGGATCACCGACCTGATCGGAGAGGAGGCGACGGAGGAATTTTACGGTGCCTGGCTGGCCAACCACGTACGTGAGGCGGACATCGACCGGATGCACGAAGCGGGCTTTAACAGCGTACGGTTGCCGATGCACTACAATCTGTATACCCTGCCCGTGGAGGAGGAGCCGGTGGCCGGCCGGCAGACCTGGCTCGACACCGGCATCGCCCTCACGGACAGCCTCATCGCCTGGTGTAAAACCCGGGATATGTACGTGGTGCTGGATCTGCACGCCGCCCCCGGTGGACAGGGAGACGACGTCAACATCAGCGACCGCGACGTGGATAAGCCCAGTCTGTGGGAAAGTCCGGCCAATCGCGCCAAAACCGTGGCGCTGTGGAAGCACCTCGCGGAATACTACGCCGACGAACCCACCGTGGCCGGTTACGACATTATCAACGAGACGAACTACGAGCTGGGGCCCGAGAACGCCGCCCTGCGGGAACTGATGGAAGAGATCACCGACAGCATCCGCTCGGTGGACCAGCAGCACATCATCTTCATCGAGGGGAACGGATTTGCCAATAACTTCACGGGACTCACGCCCCCCTGGGATGATAATCTGGTGTACAGTCCGCACAAGTACTGGAACTACAACACCGAGGAGGCGCTGGACTTTGCCCTTACACTGCGTGACAGCACCGATGCACCCCTGTACCTCGGCGAAACCGGCGAGAACTCCAACGTTTGGTTTCGCAACGCCGTGATGCTTTTCGATCGGGTGGACATGGGCTGGGCGTGGTGGCCGTGGAAGAAGATCGACAACATCACCGGTCCGGTGTCGGTGACCCTGAACCCGGGCTACCAGGCACTGCTGGACTACTGGTCCGGCGAAGGCCCGCGGCCCGCCGCGGAGGCAGCCACCGCCGCCCTGATGCAACTCACCGAGGACCTCAAACTCGAAAACGCCCGCTACCAACCCGACGTCACGGACGCGCTCTTCCGGCAGACGGAGACCACCGACACGCGTCCGTGGACGGAGCGGAAACTTCCCGGAGTGATTTACGCCGAAGACTTTGACCTGGGGCCCCTCAACTACGCCTACATGGACCGCGACACCGGCAACTACTGGGTGGCGACCGGCGAGCGGACCCGATGGAATTCCGGCGGAACCTACCGGAACGATGCCGTAGACATTGCAGCCTCCGAAGACACCGAACTGACGCAGGGCTACTACGTGGGCTGGACGGAGCCCGGCGAGTGGATGCAGTACACTGTAGAGGTGCCCGATGCTGGTACCTTCGATGTGGAGGTGCGGGTGGCGAGCAATACCACCGGCGGTAGCTTTCACCTGGCGCTCGGGCAAGAACCGTTGGGTGCAACTGTGGCTGTCCCCGACACTGGCGGGCCCCAAGCGTGGCGGAGCGTGACCGTCAAGGGGGTTTCGATTCCGGCCGGTACGCAGCACCTGCGCATTTTTATCGACCAGGGTGGCTTTAGCGTGGGCGGCATGCGCTTCTCTTCGGCGGATTAGCGCCCAGGACGTAGGGCCTTCAGGCCCCGGCTATCTCACCCGGATCACCCGCGTCCGCTCGGAAATTCCAGCCGCGTTGAAGGCTTCGATCTGGAAGTAATAGGCATCCGCTTTGTCCATACCGGTGAAGTAGTATTCATTGGCTCCGTACACCATGATGCTGCCGTATAGCTTATCCTCTTCCTTCCCGAAGTAAATATTGTAGCCATCGGCCAGCGGATTCTGCTGCCACTTCAGCCAGGACGCCATGCGGGTGGTTTCGCCGTCGAGGGGAGAGCGCAGCACCACGAAATTGCTGACGGTGTCGGGGCGCTCTCCGGGTCCTGTACCGAAGACGCGCAGCCCGCTGATGGCGAACTTACCGGTCGGCATGGCTACGTTCTCCAGGCGGAGGTAACGCACGGCGGCCGGCTCGTCGAGCTCGACGTAGTCGTGGGGCACGTCGGTCTGGTTCTGCCGCTTGTCAACGATGGTAGTCCACTGCTCGCCGTCCGGGGAGCCGGTGATCACGTACTGGTGGCGTTCACCGAAGGTCTTGCCGCGGAAGTCCGCATCCTGATCGGCGTAGTTGACCTGGATGGCGTTCACGGTAGACAGGGCGCCCAGGTCGGTCTGCAGCCACTCGCCGGCTTCGCCGGTGGCGGCGCTCCAGTAGGTTTTGATGTCCTCGTCGACGGCGTAGTTGGCGTGGTAGCCGCCGAGGGTGGAGGATACCTGCACCGGCTTCTGGAAGTTGAGCAGCATCCAGCCAGCGAAGAGCCCCTCGGTGAAGTTCCGCCCGCGGGCCGCCGCCGGCAGCAGGGTGGGGTAGTCGCCGAAGGCGGTATTGCAGTACATCACGTCGTCGGCGTCAAAGCCCGCCGGCCAGATGCCGAGCCGCCGCTCGAAGTTGTTCTTTACCGAAATTACCATGGTGGAGACGTGCCAGTAGCTGTCATAGGCATCCTGGAAGGTAGCCCCGTGCCCGGCTCCGCGGGCAAAGCCGCCGGGCTTGTAGGAGAAGGGATTGTGCAGCTGGTACCGGAAGCCACTGAGCGGACTATCGCTCACCAGCACGCCGTCGGCGTAACCGCTGAATTCCGTGCCGGGGGCCGCGTACTGGAAGTAATATTTGCCATTGTGTTTGGTCACCCAGGCCCCTTCGGTGAAGGGCGGCAGGAAGACGTTGTCGTTGTACTCCCCGAAACGTTCCCAGCCGTGCTCCTGCGGGTGGAGCAGCATGATCGGCCGGGTGAGGCCCGTCGTCTGCATGTCTGGCAGGGTGAGTTCCGTACCCAGCAGGGGGAACTCGTTGCTCGACCCCCAGTAGAGGTAGAGCTGGTCGTCCTCCTCCTCGTAGAGAAAGGCCGGGTCCCAGGCACCCACGTTAAGGGTATCCACGGCGATCTCCCATTCGTTAGCGGTGGGGTTGCCGCTCTTCCAGATCGGGAAGTCGAGTTCCCAGGTGGAGCCGTAGACGTAGAGCGTATCCTTCATCACCCAGGCGGCGGGGGCGTTGAGGTCGTGCTGGTATTTATCGTCCACCAGGAATTCGCGGTGCACGTAGGTCCAGTCCGACATATCCGCCGAGTACCAGTAGCCCTCCTGGTTGGTCGAAAACAGGAAGAGCGTATCCCGGAAATTGACGATCACCGGGTCGGCCGTGGCACGGTGCTTTCCGTTGGCGGAAAATCGCTCGAAGGGGGTGTAGCCGTAATCGAGGTTGAGGGGGTTGCAGTAGGTGGTGGGCTGGGCTGCACTGCTTGCCGTCAACAAGCTGAGGAGGAAGAAGAGGAGTTGAAAGCGACCGGGCATGGGTTGATTCGTTGGGTGTGGACGCCAATGTAGCCTTTGCCGGGCGTTGCGCTGCCGATCTTTGCTGCCATACCGGCGGCGGGGCGCGGGTGCCGGGGCCGACCGGGGAAGCCGGGGTTAGCGATCTTCCTCCCGCGAAAGGTCTAGGTACTTCATCAGGCGGGCGGGTAGGCGATAGAGGGTCACCAGTTGCTTGCCGTAGAAGATGTAGACGTATTCACCGTAGACCTTGGCGGTGCTGTCGGGGCTCTCCTTGTCGAGTCTGCTCTGCAGGTACTGCTGCAGCGACCCCTTCGTCTCTGAGAGGGTCAATCCCTTTTCGCGGACGGTCTTTACGTGGCGCTTGAGGGCCTTTCGGTCCAGGCCCATCCGTTCGCGGGCACGGTCGATGGCGTGGTTGGTGAGGAGCCCGTCTGGTTTTTTAATTCCGGAAAGGTCCGCGATCGCTTCACTCCGCTTCTGATTGTCGTCCTCCAGTTTGCGGGCCAGGCTGCCGTACGCCCCCTTGCCCGTTGTCTCCGTCAGTTCCCGCAGCCGGTTGATGAAGGTGTGCTGGACAAAGAAAGTAAAGCTGGAGAGCAGCGGCTCGTCGACGGGCAGCAGAAAGCTGCCGGTGTAGCGGTTGCCCAGGATACCGATGCCCTCCCGGCCGCCCAGCCAGAGATGGGCCATCACGTAACTGAAAACGCAGTTAAAGGCGTGGAGGTCCTGTGTGCGTTGCAGGGCTTGCAGTAGCGACGGGGGCAAGGGTAGGGGCGAACTTGCGCAGAAGGCGTCGCGGAAGTCCGCGAATCCGTTCTTTTTGTTTCCGAGGTCCCACGCCGCTCCGGGGCCGGTCAGCAACCACAGGGCTACGTCCGACTGCGTCTCCACCAGGTTGACGGAAGACAGCGACAGCTCCTCCGCGTCGTGCACCGGTACGAAGGCCTTGCCGTAGGTATTCTTGGACAGGTTGAGGTGGAAGAGTTGCTGTACGAGCGTCCAGTAGGTGAGCCGAGAATAGCCTGTGACGGTGATGCCCTTCACCTGCGTGGTACTGTAGCCGAACCCCTTATTCCGGAAAAAATACTCGATGCCCCGGTTGAGGGCGGGGGAGAAGGAGGGAATCTCCTCGAACTCCCGCACGTAGCCCGTGATGGGCGCGTTCAGGATGATGGTGGCCTCGTCTCCGCTTTCCCGCAGCCGGTTCAGGTAAGCCCGCAGCTCCGGGACCGTCAGCGCCCGGAGTCGTCCGTCGTATACGTTGGACTGCTTCTGGGCGTGTACGTCTATACTGATGAGTTTCATGGGGCGGGGTTCCGGGGACAAACAGGGTACGGCTAATATACGTGTTGGGCGATGGATTCCGGCCGGGGCCCTGCCGCCATCAGTCTTGATCCCCCCGGGCGCGCGCCCGGTTCTCGGCGATGCGGAACTTCACCATCTTTTCGATCAGCGGATAGGGTAGGTGCTCCGTCAATGGAAATTGTACGGACCCCTTCCCTTGCTTGTAGCGCGAGAGTTCCTCCTGAAACTCCCGGTGGCCGGAGGGCATGGCATAGAAACCGATGTGGTTCTTGTAGGCCCCAAAGTAGACCAGAGGTTTACGGTCCGTTTTGTAGGTGGGCATGCCGTAGGAAATCGATTCTTCCGCTTCGGGGGCCAGCTCCCGGATCAGCGTACGGATCGCGAGCAATTTGTCCCGAACCTCGGGTGGGAACCGGGAGCAGTAGGTTTCTAATTCGTTCACTTGATCAATTCAGTTAATTAATGGATAGGACGGAATGCCGTAGGTGATAAACCCCCTGCTGCCTTACCTAAGATAGCTACCGGTCCACTTATCTCGTAATAGATTCTTTAGCTTACCAGGCCAGGTTCCCGGTGTGCCGATCGCCCTCCGCCGATCGGAGCAGGATCTGATACTCCCCCCGGCACCCGACCAGGTCAACGGATTCGCGCAGGTCATCGATCTCCCGCGAAAAGAGCGGGGTGGCCACCTCGCTGTAAGCGGTCAGCCAACCCCGTCTTTCCCATCTCCCTCAGGCTACGTATAGCCCGGCAGCAACTCCTCGATCCGGTTGATGGGGTGGCTCAGGATGCGGTCCAGGGTTTGTTGCAGCCACTCCCGCGGATTGACCCGGCGG
>JBGTHX010000533.1:0-1959 GCA_041746055.1 Lewinella sp.
AAGTCCAGTCCCCGCTGGCAGGCCCGCGACCCCCAGATCCCGAAAAGCAGGTGGTGGAACGTAGACAGCCCCTTCCTGGGCTTCCGCCTCGTCTCCCCCGAAAAACAACCCGATGCCGAAGCGGTGAAGGCCTTTTTTGCGGAGGCTATCGTCGACTGATATTTAAAATTGTAAATTTAAAAGTGTAAACTTTCGATCATGCCCATCAACAGAAGATCCTTCCTGCAAAAAACCACCGCCCTGGCCGCCGCCGGTCTGGTCATTTCCCCCGAACTCGCCGCCAAGGTCCACGTGAGTGGGGCCGACGTGATCCGCATCGGGCTCATCGGCTGCGGAGGCCGGGGCACCGGTGCCGCCTTCCAGGCACTGTCGACCGAACACAACGTCAAGCTCGTCGCCATGGCCGATGCCTTCCGCGACCGCCTCGATCAGGCCTACACCGGCATCAAGACCCAGCTCGAGGAAAACGAGATGGAAGCTACCCGTCTCGACGTGCCGGAAGAACATAAATTCGTGGGCTTCGAAGCCTATAAGGAAGTACTGCCGCTGGTGGACGTAATCCTCATCGCCACCCCTCCCGGCTTCCGACCGATTCACTTCGAGGCCGCCGTAGAGGCCGATAAGCAGATCTTCATGGAAAAGCCCGTGGCCGTCGACGGCCCGGGCGTACGCCGGGTGCTCGCCGCCGCCGAAAAGGCCAAGGCCAAGAAACTCAACGTCGTGGTCGGTCTGCAGCGCCACTACGAGAAGCTCTACACCGACGGCTGGGTGGATATGCTGCAGAACGGCGCCATCGGCGACATCACCACCAGCTACGTGTACTGGAACAGCGGCGGCGTGTGGGTCCGCCCGCGCGAGGAGGGACAGACCGAAATGGAATACCAGATGCGCAACTGGTATTACTTCAACTGGCTCTGTGGGGATCACATCAACGAGCAGCACATCCATAACCTGGACGTGGGCAACTGGGTCAAGCAGGACTACCCCGCCTCGGCCAGTGGATTCGGCGGCCGCTACGTCCGCAACGGCAAGGAAAATGGAGAGATCTTCGACCACCACGCCGTGGAGTACGTCTACGCCGATGACAGCCGCATGATCAGCCAGTGCCGCCACTGGCCCGGCTGTGCCAACAAGGTCACCGAGCAGTTCCAGGGTACCAACGGATCCGCTCCGGAACCCGGCAAGATCATCACCAAATCGGGCTACGTGCTTCTCGACCACGACGCCCGCAAGGACCGCAACCCCTACCAGGCTGAGCACGATATGCTCTTCAAGGCCGTAGCCGACGGCGAGTACAAATTCGCCGACGCCGAGAACGGTGCCAAGAGTACCCTCACCGCGCTGATGGGCCGGATGGCCACCTACTCCGGACAGATCGTTACCTGGGATGAGGCAATGAACTCAGACCTGGACCTCTCCCCGGCCGTCTACGCCTTCGACGCCGATCCCCCCATCCTGCCCCTGCCCAGCGGTTACTACCCCACGCCCATCCCCGGCGAGACCAAGGTCATGTAGCCACGCGGGGAGCCTTCGCTCCCGGAACGATGCTGAAATTTTTACTGCTGCTGCCAGCACTGCTGTGGATGGGCTACCTGTCCGCCCAGCAGCGGATCACGGTGGAGCGCGGGGCCATGGGTACGCCATGGTCGGTGACCGTATACACCGTAGATACCCTAGCCGGCCTGCGCGCTATCGACTCGGCCTACGCCCGGGTGGAAGCCCTCGAGCAATCGATGAGCGATTACCGTACCGATAGTGAGGTCAACCGCCTGATCGCACTTCCGGCGCGCCGTTACTACCCGGTATCGGAGGATTTATACCGCGTGCTCAGCTTCAGTCGGGGGGTGGCGCGGCGCACCGACGGCGCGTTCGATCCGACCGTTGGTCCCCTTACCCGGCTCTGGCGGCGGGCCTTCCGGCAGCAGCAGTTCC
This sequence comes from Lewinella sp., assembly GCA_041746055.1. GTDB lineage: Bacteria > Bacteroidota > Bacteroidia > Chitinophagales > Saprospiraceae > Neolewinella. Next base: position 1,933 of record JBGTHX010000533.1, read on the forward strand.
CTCCGCAGGAACGGGTGGCGGCGGCGC
>JBGTHX010000534.1:0-14781 GCA_041746055.1 Lewinella sp.
ATCGTCGTGAGCGTGGCCGATAACTTCATGGTTATCGAATCGCGGCAGATTGGCATCCAGGACACCAAGACCATGGGGCTCTTCCCGACCTTCCGGGAGATCTTCCGGGGCAAGAAGCCGGATTACCTGAGCAAGGCACACGTCTACACCCTCACCAAGGGCTACGACATCCCGATGGAGGGAGAGCCCGCCGACGTGATCCGGGAGCCTAAGGTGACCCGCTTCGCCGTGTCTCCCCCCGACTTTTTCGGCCTCATGCCCATCCCCAAGATGCTGGTAGAGGAAGGGGATACCGTAAAGGCCGGTGACCCGATCTTCTACGACAAGAAACTCGACCGCATCAAGTTCGCCGCTCCCGTAAGCGGTGAGGTGATCAGCGTCCGCCGGGGCCTCAAACGGTCCATCGCCGAGGTGGTGATTCTGGCCGACAAGGAGCAGGTGAGCCGCAGCTACGACCTGCCCGCCGCCGGCGCCCCCCGGGAGGAGCTCGTGAACTTCCTCCTCGAGAGCGGTGCCTGGCCCGTGATCCGGCAGCGGCCCTACAACCTGGTAGCCGATCCGGACGTCGTACCCCGCGATATCTTCATTTCCACCTTCGACACCGCGCCCGTCGCGCCCGACCTCAAGCTGGCCGTACGCGGCCGCATGGGCGTATTCCAGGCCGGCATCGACGTGCTGCGCCGCCTCACTGACGGCCTCGTCTACCTCGGCCTCGACGGCCGCGCCGACGAAGTGTCCCCCTTCGCCGCCGTCACCGGCACCGAACAGCGCTACTTCCGGGGCGAGCACCCGGCCGGCAACGTAGGCACCCACATCCACCACATCCACCCCTGCGGCAACGACGAGAACATCGTCTGGACCGTTGGCGTAGAAGAGGTACTCCTTCTGGGTGAACTCTTCCGCAACGGACGTTACAATACCTCCCGCCTGGTGGCTCTCACCGGTGGTTCCTTCAGCGAGCCCTCCTACGTACGGACCTACGCCGGGGCCAACATCGGTGAGCTGATCGCCGGGCAGACCGTCGAGCCCAACGCCCGCATCATCAGCGGTGACGTGCTCTCCGGCACCAAGAAGACCACCGACGGGTTCCTCTCCTTCTACGACGATCAGATTTCCGCGATCCCCGAAGGCAACGAGGCGGAGATGTTCGGCTGGTTGCTGCCGATCAAGCCCCGTGCCTCGATTTCCCCCACCATCCCCGTGTTGAGCAAGCACATCGACATCACGACCAATACGCACGGGGAAAAGCGGGCCTTCGTCGTGAACAACGACTACGAGCAGGTGCTGCCGATGGATATCTACCTCACGCAACTGATGAAATCCATCATTGTTAATGACCTGGAAAGCATGGAAGGACTCGGCATTTACGAGCTGGTTCCCGAAGACGTAGCCCTGGCCGAATTCGCCTGCGTATCCAAGCAGCCGCTGCAGCAGATATTGCGTCAGGGGCACGACACGATGATCGCGCAAGGTTAACTATAGAAATTAGCGGATTGTTAGCATAGGCTTGTCCGCACCCATAAAGCTTCCCATGAAAGCACTTCACGATTTTGTCACCAAGTTTGAGCCGGACCACAAGGATTCACCCTTCCTGGCCACGACCTACGACGCTTTCTACACCTTCCTCTTCCAGCCCCCTACCGTAACCAAGGGTGGGGTGCACGTCCGTGACGGCATGGACCTCAAGCGGCAGATGGTATGGGTGGTGCTCGCGCTGCAGCTCCTCTACGTCTTCGGCACCTGGAATATCGGCAACCAGCACTTCAACGCGCTGGGCATGTACACCGGTACCCTGGAGGGCTTCCACCTCAAGATCATTTACGGCCTCATCCAGGTCATTCCGATCTTCGTGGTGACCCACCTGGTGGGCCTCGGCATCGAATTCATCTACGCGGCCAAGAAGGGCCACGCGGTGGAGGAGGGCTTCCTCGTTTCGGGCGCCCTGATCCCCCTGATCATGCCCCCCGACATCCCCCTGTGGATCCTGGCGCTGTCCGTAGCCTTCGCCGTAGTACTCGGTAAGGAAGCCTTCGGCGGTACCGGCATGAATATCTGGAACATCGCCCTGCTCGCGCGTGTCTTCATCTTCTTCGCTTACCCGACCACCATCTCCGGCGACGAGGTGTGGGTCAGCGGCATCGAGAAGGTCGACGTCGGCGTCTACGCGGCCGAATCCTACAACTTCGTACACCACGCCTTCGACTGGGTCTTTGCCGGCTTCGGCTGGTCGACTTTCGGAGTGGGTGGCCAACTCGTAGCCGACGGCTGGACCGGCGCCACGCCCCTAGGCATCGCCGCCAAGGAAGGATGGGAGGGCGTGTCCGCCGTGTACGACCAGAGCAGCATTTTCTGGGGCACCATTCCCGGATCGATCGGCGAATCCAGCGTACCGCTGATCCTGATCGGCATGGCCTTCATCATGTTTACCCGCATCGCCGACTACCGCGTGATCGTGGGCGGCCTGATCGGCTTCATGGTGGCCGGCTTTATGCTTAACGCCATCGCACCCGCAGAACTGACCCCCGATACCCCCGGTATCTTCAAGTTCATGGCCATCCACCCCCTGCGGCAGATGATCATGGGCAGCTTCCTCTTCGCCATCACCTTCATGGCGACCGACCCCGTCAGCAGCGCCGATACCCCGACCGGCAAATGGATCTACGGATTCCTGGTCGCCTTCATCGGCCTCATCATCCGCGTCCTGAACCCCGCCTACCCCGAAGGATGGATGCTGTCGATCCTGCTGCTCAACACCTTCGCTCCCCTGATCGACCACTACGTGTACCAGGCCAATATCAGCCGCCGCGCCAAGCGGACCGCCGCCATGGCGAAGACGCGCGACGAGCTCATCACCAAGCGCACCGAGGACGTGGAGATCTTCACGCCCCAGAACGCCGATTACCGCCCCGTAGGCTCTACGGGTCAGATGTAAACCAGACCAATACCTCATTATGAGTACTAAATATATTTACACCTTCGGCCTCATCATGACGGTCGTGGTAGCCCTCCTCCTGGCGGGCTTCCGCACCATCACCGCCGAATCCGCTGCCCGCAACGAAGACATCTTCAACAAACGGGAGATCCTGGCCACGGTATCCGAGCCGCTGGCCGACGCCGGCAAATCCATCGGCGAACTGACCGACGCCGAGGTACTGAGCATCTTCGACCAGCAGGTGGACCAGATCGTGGTCAACTCGGCCGGAGAGGTAGTGACGGACGCCGACTTTGCCTCCATCGACCTGGCTAAGGAATATAAGAAGTCCGAGACCGAGCGCCGGTACCCCATCAACGTCTTCGATATCGACGGCGATAAGTACTACGTGTTCAGTGTGCGCGGTAACGGACTGTGGGACGCCATCTGGGGCAACATCGCCCTGGCCTCCGACCTCAATACCGTGACCGGAGCCAGCTTCGACCACGCCGGCGAAACCCCGGGCCTGGGTGCCGAGATCAAGGACAATGCCGGATGGAAGTCCCAGTTCAAGGGCAAAAAAATCTACGACGGCAACCAGTTCGTCAGCATCATCGTCCGCAAGGGCGGTGCCGTGGACCTGGAGCACGACGTGGATGGCCTCAGCGGAGCTACCGTCACCGGCGATGGCGTGACCAAGATGCTGTACAACGGCCTGAAAGCTTACGAACCCTACATCGAGGAGCAGCGGGCGGAAGCCGGCGCTACCAGCATGAACCTAAAGTAACCCCACCACCATGGCAGAATCAACTGAACTCAGAACCGGCGTAGTTGCGGAACCCGCCGGTGAAAAGGAGCCCCTGTTTGGCAAGAAGGAAAAGATCCTCCTCACCGATCCCCTCCTCGATAATAATCCCATTACCATTCAAGTACTCGGGGTCTGTTCGGCGCTGGCGGTAACCTCGCTGGTGTACCCATCGCTCGTGATGGCCGTAGCCGTGGTTTTCGTCACGGCCTTCTCCAGTCTGGCGACCTCGCTGATGCGCAACATCATTCCGAAGGCGGTACGCCTCATCGTCCAGCTGGTGATCATCGCCACCCTGGTGACCCTCGTGAACGAGGCGCTCAAGGTGATGGCCTTCCCGGTATACAAGCAGCTCTCCGTGTACATCGGCCTCATCATCACCAACTGCATCGTAATGGGTCGCCTGGAAGCCTTCGCTATGGCCAACAAGCCCTGGCGAGCCTTCCTCGACGGCATTGGTAACGGTCTGGGCTATGGTTTGATCCTGGTAGCCGTAGGCGTAGTGCGTGAGATGTTCGGAAAGGGTAGCCTCTTTGCCGGTTCGCCGATCGCTCTCTACATCATCGGCCCCAGCAACGACACCACCAACTACCTGATTAACACCGCCGCCGACAGCGGGGTAGGGACCTGGTTCGGCTGGTACGCCAATAACAACCTGATGGTACTGCCCGCCGCAGCTATGTTCGTCATTGCCGTCCTTATCTGGGTACAGCGCAGCTACAATACCAAGCTGGTCGACGCCTCTTAAGGGAGCCCTTACCGCACCGCACCCGTCGTCCACTTTTTAAAATTACCCTGTCATGGGAGAATTCCTGAATATCTTCATCAAGTCGGCCTTCATCGAGAACATGGTGCTGGCTTACTTCCTCGGTATGTGCTCGTTTCTGGCCGTTTCGAAGACCCTGTCCACGGCCACCGGCCTCGGACTCGCGGTCATCTTCGTACTCGGCGTCACGATGCCCATCAACTGGATCATCAATGAGTACGTCCTGATCCCGGCCCAGCTCGAGTTCCTGCGCTTCATCCTCTTCATCGCCGTGATCGCGTCCACCGTACAGCTGGTGGAGATGGTACTGGAGAAGTACAGCCCCGGCCTCTACGCCGCCCTCGGTATCTTCCTGCCCCTCATCACGGTGAACTGTGCCATCCTCGGTGGCAGCCTCTTCATGGTAAGCCGCGAGTACGACCTGACCGAGTCGGTCGCCTTCGGCCTCGGTGGTGGTTTCGGCTGGTTCCTGGCCATCATCGCACTGGCCGCGATCCGGGAGCGTATCCGCTACAGCAACGTGCCCCCCGCCCTGCGTGGATTGGGTATGGCCTTTTTGATTACCGGTCTGATGGGCGTAGCTTTCCTGAGCCTCACCGGCATCGACCCCGCCGTCTTCGCCGGGTGGAGCGGTGTGGCCCCCGAATAGTTTTACCCAGAATCGATGAACCGTCGGCCCCCCGGCCGGCTTACCCATAAAATACGGTCTCATGATTACCATAGGATTAGCGGTAGTAGTTTTCACCATCATCGTGCTGGCCCTCATCACGATGCTGCTGGTGGCGCGCCGCCGCCTCGTACCCCAGGGTGAGGTCAGCATCATCGTCAACGGCGATAAGGAAAACCCCCTCCGCGTACAGCCGGGCAACTCCCTGCTCTCCGCCCTCTCCGACAAGAGCGTCTTCCTCCCCTCCGCCTGCGGCGGCGGCGGGACCTGCGCCATGTGCGAATGCCACATCACCAAGGGTGGCGGCGACGTACTGCCCACCGAGCTCAACCACCTCACCCGCCGCGAAGTGGCGGAGAATAAGCGCCTCGCCTGCCAGGTGAAGGTGCGCCAGGACATGGAGATCCAGATCCCCGAGGAGATCTTCGGCATCAAGAAGTGGGAGTGCACCGTGGACCGGAACTACAACGTGGCCACCTTCATCAAGGAGTTCGTGGTACGGCTGCCCGAAGGCGAGAGCCTGGACTTCGAGTCCGGCGGCTACATCCAGGTCGACGTACCCAAGTGCGTGGTCGAGTTCAAGAACTTCGACATTACGCCCCACCCGGTATTCCACAAGGGTGCCCCCCAGGATAAATTCAAGCCCGACTGGGACAAGTTCGGCATGTGGGATTTCGTCATGAAGAACGATGAGGAGCAGTTCCGCGCCTACTCCATGGCCAACCACCCCGGAGAAGGCGACATCATTATGCTCAACATCCGTATCGCTCCGCCGCCGTTCGACCGGCAGAAGGGTGCCTACATGGACGTTAACCCGGGTGTCTGCTCGAGCTACGTATTCAACCAGACGCCCGGCGACAAGGTCGTGATCTCGGGCCCCTACGGAGAGTTCTTCATCAAGCCCACCGACAAGGAGATGGTCTACATCGGTGGTGGCGCCGGCATGGCCCCCCTCCGCAGCCACATCTTCCACCTCTTCCATACCCTGAAGACGGACCGGAAAGTGAGCTACTGGTACGGTGGCCGCTCCAAGGCCGAGCTCTTCTACACCGAGGAGTTCCGCGCCATCGAGGAGGACTTCCCCAACTTCAAATACCACATCGCCCTCAGTGACGCCCTTCCGGAAGACAACTGGGACGGTATGACCGGCTTCATCCACCAGGCAGTTCTCGAAAACTACCTGAAAGAACACCCCGAGCCCGAAGAGATCGAGTACTATCTCTGCGGCCCCCCACTGATGCTGCAGGCCGTGCAGAATATGCTCGACGAGCTGGGTGTCCCCGAGGAAAATATCGCCTTTGACGACTTCGGTTCCTAGTAGGGGGCTGCCTCTCCCGATAGCTATCGGGACGACAAGGCCCGACGGAAGTTTACTTACGTCGGGCCTTTGTATTTGAGATGCTATCTCCGCGCTGCCGGAGGCAGCCTTGTACTTCCGCTGCCTGAGGCAGCATCTTACTTCGCTGCCGGAGGCAGCGTTTTACTTGAGCCCCAGATCCTTCACGCTAAAGAAAAAGATGGTCCCGAAGCCCACGGCCAGCAGCGTGTGGAACACCACGAAGGTGGTATTCTGCAGGTAGAAAGCGGCGGCCACGGCCAGGGCGAAGTACACGCTCATCATCCCCTCCCCGACGGTGATCCAGTTCAGGCGGCCGGAAAGGTACTTGCGGCTGCGCAGGGTGTCGCGCACCGAACTGATGTTGTACTTGGGCGTACGCACGAAGGGGCTCTTTTTCCCCCGGTAACCCTGTAGCACGGCGACGGAATTGTGCAGCGAAAGTCCCATGCTCAAGGAGAGAAAGGCTGGGAATAGAAGCAGGAACTTGAATACCGACTTACCAAAACTCCGCTCTTTGTTGGCCACGCTCTGCACGTTGGCCACGTAATAGATCGCAATCACGGAGAGCAATCCCAACAGAAATACCGCAAAGATATCCTTGCTCACGCCCAGTTCGGCCAGCCGGGCCAAATGGAAGAGCAGCGGTACACTGAATACCCCGCACAGGAATACAAAAAGGAAAATGGACGAGGCCAGCAGGTGAGCCGTGGCATGCACCTTGTGGCCGAATGTCAGCCCGCTGCGCCACACCGCGGGCAGCATCTTGCGGGCTGTTTCGGCACCCCCCTTCATCCAGCGGTGCTGCTGGCTCTTGAAGCCGTTCATCTCCACCGGCAGCTCGGCCGGGCTGCCCACCCCCTCCAGGTACTGGATGCGGTAGCCGGCCAGCTGACTCCGGATGCTCAGGTCCAGGTCTTCGGTGAGGGTGTCGGGTTGCCACCCCCCCCCGGCTTCGATGGCGGCGCGGCGCCAGACACCCGCCGTACCGTTAAATTGCAGCAGGTGCCCGCCCTTCATACGCCCCACCTGCTCCACGGTGAAGTGGACGTTCAATTGCAGGGCCTGCAGGCGGGTGATCAGGCTGTACTCTTCGTTGAGGTGCTCCCAGCGGGTCTGCACCACGCCCACGGCCTTGTCGGCGAAGTAGGGGATGGTGCGTTGCAAAAACTGCGGGTCGGGCACGAAGTCGGCGTCGAAAATGGCGATGAACTCCCCCCGCGCCTCCCGCATACCGTCCCGCAGGGCGCCGGCTTTGTACCCCTGCCGTTCCTCCCGCACGATCTGCCGGATCCGGAATCCCTGCGCGGCGTACTCCTCCACCTTGGCGGCCACCAGTGCAACGGTCTCGTCGGTGCTGTCGTCCAGAATGTGGATCTCGAACCGGTCGCGGGGATAGTCGAAGGCCGCCACGGCATCGATCAGCCGGCCGATGACGTAGAGTTCGTTGAAGATGGGTAACTGAACCGTGACCAGGGGGTAACAGGGCGGGTCCGCGGGTGCCAGAGCGGTTCCGGCGGAGCGGGGGAGGGTAGCGCCCGCCATCGCGTAGGCCTTGCGGCCGCTTCCCTCACCACAGAAGGCGTCCGTATCCAGGTCGCGCATGGTCAGCTCGGGCTGCACCCCGTCCTTACCGCGCTCGTAGTGGTAGAGCAGGTTGAACTGTAGCAGGCAGTAGAGCGTGATATAAAGCAGACTGACTGTATAAATGGCCAGTACCACCAGGGCGAGTACGGTCATATCACATCAGTTTGAAGATGGTCCACAGAATCTTGTGCCCGGCCAGCAGCGTGCCCCGGATGGTGCCGGAGATCTTCGATACCCCGATGCGGCGCCGGTAGCGGACGGGCACCTCGGTACACCGCAGGCCGGCCTTCGCTGCGCGGACCTGCATTTCCACCGTCCATCCGAAGTCGGGGTCCTCCACGCCCAGCGCACGCAGCGAACTATAGCGGATCGCCCGAAACGGACCGAGATCGGTGAAGTGGTAATCGTAGAACAGCCGGATCAGGTTGGTCGCCAGCCAGTTGCCGAATACCTGGGGTATGGTCATGCTGCCCGCCTCCGTCTCACCGGTTGCGCGGGAGCCGATCACGAGGTCGTATCCCCCCCGCGCGATCGGGTGGGTGAGCAGGGGCAGTTCTTCGGGAAAGTCGCTGTGGTCGCCGTCGAGGAAAACGACGATGTCGGGCCACTCGTGGGGTGGCCGGGCCGCGATGTGGGCCATACCCCGCAGGCAGGCCGAGCCGTAACCCGCCCTGGCTTCGTGGACGACCGTGGCACCTGCGTCCGCGCCCACCACTGCCGTGCGGTCGTGGCTGTTGTTGTCGCACACGATGATTTCCCGCAGGAGGTGACGGGGCAGTTCAGCCACCACCAGTCCGATGCTCGCCTCCTCGTTGTAGGCCGGGATGATTACATCGATGACGGGGGCTGAAGCTGACAAATCCTGGATTTGCGCAAAGATACGTTCGCCCGCCGCCGTACGGATGTCGCGGTCCGGTCCCTAGCTGAGGCCGCCGTCGACGCTGATGACCTGTCCGGTGACGTAGCTGCTCAGGTCCGAGCCCAGGAAGATGCAGACGTTAGCGATCTCCTCGGGGCGGCCGAAGCGCTTGAGGGGGATGTTGGAGAGGTAGGACTCGCGCACCTTTTCGGGGAGTTCGTCCGTCATGTCGGTCTCGATGAAGCCGGGGGCCACGACGTTGCAGCGCAGGTTGCGGCTGCCCATTTCCTTGGCGATTGACTTGCTGAATCCGATGATGCCGGCCTTGCTGGCGGCGTAGTTGGCCTGGCCGGCATTGCCCTGGAGGCCTACGATGCTCGACATATTGATGATGCTGCCGCCGCCCCGCATCATGGTGCGCATGGCGTGCTTGGTGAGATTGAAGACGGACTTCAGGTTGTTGTCCATCACCGTATCCCACTGCTCCTCGTTCATGCGCAGCATGAGGGTGTCGCGGGTCACGCCGGCATTGTTGATGAGGATGTGGAGGCCTCCCATATCGGCTACGACGGACTTGACGAGCTCTTCGGCCTGGGCGTAGTCGGCGGCATCGCTCTGGTAGGCTCTCACGCCTTCTCCGAGCGCTTCGACCAGCGCCTCGGCCGGACCGGCGGAGCTGCGGTAGGTGAAGGCCACGCGGGCGCCGGCGTCGGACAGCGCCCGCACCAGGGAGGCGCCGATGCCGCGGGAACCGCCAGTGATGAGGGCTACTTTTCCGTCCAGTAAGCTCATATATCGGTATCTTTTTTTGATGGCCGCCAAAGGTAGGGTAAACTTAAGCTCCCGCCCGGGCCTTTTACTAGCTCACAAAATACTCAGCCATGTTCGGAGATATGATGAAGCAAATGGAAGAGATGCAGGCCAAAATGCAGGAGCAGCTGGCCCAGCAATCCTTCGAGGGCGAGGCCGGTGGCGTACGCGTCACTTGCGACGGCACCCGCACCATCCAGAACGTGGGTATCGACGCGGCGCAGATCGACCTCAGTGACACCGAGGAGCTGGAGGACCTGATCGTGGTAGCCACCAACCGCGCTCTGGAGAAAGCCGCCGAGTACGAGGCCAAGCAGGCCGGCGGAATGATGGACAATATGCTGCCCGGCGGACTGGGTAGCCTCCTGGGCGGATAACCAATAGCTTAACGCCGCTTTCCGGCCAGCCGAAGATTCATGGAAGAACTCGCGGGGATTATCATACTTGGAATTTTCGCCCAGTGGCTGGCCTGGCGCGTAAAGATTCCCGCTATTCTGCCGCTGATCGTAATCGGACTGCTGGTCGGTCCGCTATCCACCCTCTTCACTGCCGACGGCGAAAAGCTGATCAGCCCCATTTATCACCTCGTCGGTGAGACGGAGGTGGGAGCCGGTCTGTTTCCGGGTGAATCGCTGTTTTTCTTCGTCAGTCTGGCTATCGGGGTGATCCTTTTCGAAGGCGGGCTTACCCTGCAGTTCCGGGAGGTGCGGGAGACCCAGCGGTCCATCCTGCGGCTCATCTCGATCGGCAGCCTTATCACTTTCCTGGGGGCGGGCCTGGCTTCCCACTATATTATGCAACTGGGCTGGAGTATCAGCTTTCTGTTTGCCGCCCTGATCATCGTGACCGGCCCCACGGTTATCGCCCCTATCCTGCAGAATATCCCGCTCAATCGCAACGTGAGCACCGTTCTCAAGTGGGAGGGCATCCTCATCGACCCCCTCGGCGCCCTGGCGGCGGTGCTCGTTTTCGAGTTCGTACGCTCTACCGACCACGGGATCGGCTTTACGGCCGAGGCGCTGCGCACCTTCGTGCAGATCATTATCTACGGGGGCACGCTGGGCTTCCTGATGGGCTACGCGCTCTTCCACATTATCAAGCGGGAGCTGGTACCCCACTACCTGCTGAATGTATTCATCCTGGCCTACGTGCTGTTTATTTTCGTCGTCAGCGACCAGCTGGCGCACGAGTCGGGGCTGCTGGCCGTAGTGGTCATGGGCCTGGTACTGGCTAATAAGGACGTACCGCGCATCAAGGAGATCCTCTCCTTCAAGGAATCCCTGAGCGTCCTGCTCATTTCGATCCTCTTCATTTTGCTGGCCGCGAACATGAATATGTCCGAGCTCCGGTTGCTGACGCAGGACTGGCGGCCGCTGGCGCTCTTCGGCTTCGTGATTTTGGTACTGCGGCCCCTGAGCGTCTTCATCAGTACGGCGCGGGGTAACCTGAGCTTCCGGGAGAAGGTGTTCATCAGCTGGGTGGGGCCCAGAGGCATCGTGGCGGCCGGCATCGCTTCACTCTTCGGACTCAAACTGGCCGCCGACGGCGTGCCGGGCGCCGAGTACATTACTCCGCTCGTCTTCATGATCGTACTCGGCACCGTACTGATCAATGCCACCACCGCCCGGCTGCTGGCGCGGTTGCTCGGGGTGATCCAGGACACTTCCAGCGGGGTGCTGGTGCTGGGGGCCAACGACTTTGCCATCACGATCAGCGAGTACCTTAAGGAGCAGGGCCGGGAAGTGTTCCTAGTGGACAGCAACTCCAGCAACATCCGCCGGGCGCGTGACCGCGGACTGCGCGGCATCGTCGCCAACATCTATAACTCCGACCTGAGCGAGGAGTATGACCTGCTGGACGTAGGCTATATGCTGGCCCTCACCGGCAGCAACGATGTAAACTCCTACGCCATCAGCCGCTACGAGAGCATTTTCGGGGAGCGCGGAGCCTACCGCCTCATCACCTCGGAAGAGATGAAAACTTCGGGGGCTACGGAGCGGGACGAGCACATCTTCAGCCACACGGATGACTTCATCAACCTCAGCGAAGCCCACCGCGAGGCCTCCAGGATCCACGAGCGTAAGCTGTACAGCGAGCGGGAATTGCTGGACCTGCTGGTGGTGGCCGGGGAGGAGAAATATTCCGTCCCGTTGTTCATAAAGGCTCCGGACGGAGGTCTGCAGGTCATCCCCTACGACCCGCAAACGATCGATGTAGACGGTGGAGGGTACGAGCTGGTGTATATGGGGGTTCAACTTCCCGACGTCAAGTCAAAACAACCGCTCCGCCAGGCCGAACAGAAGATTTAAGGCCCTACCTTCGGCCTACAGACACGCAAGAAGAGCGGGTGGTACAGACCAAACCATCTACCCCCGCCGTTTCAGGTTTTATTGATATTTACTGGAGGTTAGCCCTATGCAATACCTACTAATGTTAGTCCTTGTGGGCTGCACAGCGGTTTCCTTTGCACAGGACCCGGCGGACATTTTCCACAAGACGGTTGACGTCGACGACGTCAACAACATCTCTTTCGACGTTTATCCGAAAGACCGCGTCGAGTTCCGCACCTGGCCGGGCGACGACCTCCTGATCGAGACCAGCGTCCAGATCCAGAATGTCAAACAGGATATCCTCGACTTCTACCTGCGCCAGAAGCGCTACGTCCTCAAGCCTACCGTGACCGGCGACCAGATGCAGCTCGTAAGCTTCGATAAGGACCGTCGCGTCGTGAAGGGCACCGAAGGCGGCGCCTTCGAAAACGTGGTGATTGTGGTCTATATGCCGGAGGACTTCACTTCCGTCGGCGACGGGCGATATACTCGCGTCAGCCGCTAAGGCGGGCCGGGAGGAGTGCGTAACTTCGCACGATGCCGACCACCCTCGAGATCAAACTGCCGCCGGCCGAACTCGGCGACCACTCCGCCCTCCTCCGGGCCGTGTGCCGGCAGGGTAGATTCCCGGAAAAGGATATTGAGGCGGTGGCCGTAAGCCGCCGCAGCATCGACGCGCGCGGCGCGCAACCGCTCTACCGGCTCCGGGTCGAAGTGACCCGGCGTGGAGAGGACCCAACCCCGGAATCTCCCCCCTCTTTCCAGCTTAGGGACGTAGCCGACGCCCCCGTGGTAGCCGTGGTAGGCTGCGGCCCCGCCGGCATGTTCGCCGCGCTGGAACTCATCGAGCTGGGCCTGAAGCCGATCGTTATAGAGCGCGGCAAGGACGTCCGCGCCCGCCGCCGAAGTCTGCGGGCTATCCAGCAATTCGGGGAGGTGGACCCCGACAGCAACTACTGTTTCGGAGAGGGCGGGGCCGGCACCTACAGCGACGGCAAACTCTATACCCGCAGCCTCAAGCGCGGCAATTACCTGAAGGCCCTCCACACCCTGGTCGCCCACGGTGCCCAGTCGGACATCCTGATCGACGCCCACCCCCACATCGGCTCCAACAAGCTGCCCGGGGTGGTGTCTAATATGCGGCAGACGATCCTCGACCACGGCGGGGAGATCCGCTTCGGCCACCGGGTCATCGATCTGGAGTACGACACCGACCTGCGGGCCCTGCTGGTCACGGATGAGGAGGGGAGTGCGTATCGGCTCCCGGCCACCGCCTATATCCTAGCCACCGGTCACTCGGCCAGAGACATCTACGCGCTACTCCACCGTCGGGGCCTGGAGCTGGAAGCCAAGCCCTTCGCCCTCGGCGTACGCATTGAGCATCCCCAGCCGCTGATCGACCGGATCCAGTACGGACAGGAGGAGCGGGAGGAGAATCTTCCCGCCAGCAGTTACAAGCTCGTCGCCCAGGTAAAGGACCGTGGCGTCTTCAGCTTCTGTATGTGTCCCGGCGGACTGGTCGTGCCGGCCGCCACCGCCCCCGGCGAGATCGTGGTCAATGGTATGAGCCTCTCGCGGCGCGACAGCCCCTACGCCAACTCCGGCACGGTGGTAGCCGTGGAGCTCGAAGACCTGGCGCCCTACGCATCGCATGGGGTGTTTGCCGGACTGGCCTTCCAGCGGGCGGTAGAGGAGTCCATGTTTGCCAGCGGCGATGGTACCCAGCGGGCCCCCGGCCAGCGGCTTACGGACTTCGTGGACCGGCGCATATCGCGTGACCTGCCCGGTACCAGCTATATCCCCGGCCTGCACGCCGCTCCCCTACACGAACTGTTGCCGAAGGGCATCTACGACCGCCTGCGGGGCGGGGTGCAGGAGTTCGGCAAGAAAATGCGGGGCTACTACACCGCCGAGGCGAACGTGATCGGCACCGAGAGCCGTACCTCGTCACCCGTGCGTATCCCACGCGACCGCCATACCTACCGCCACCCCCAGGCGGACTCCCTCTTTCCCTGCGGGGAAGGGGCGGGTTTCGCCGGCGGTATCCTGAGCGCGGCGATGGACGGGCAGAACGTGGCGCGCGCGGTAGCCGCCAAGGTGCTGGGGCAGTGAGGACCGCCGCCGGCGTGGCGGGGGGGCTGCTGCTGACGGCGGGCGTAGGGTATCTGGGATTTTACGTGGACCGGACCGACTTCTGGTCGCTGTTCGGTGCCTTCAGCGTGGCTTTCATCGGGTATTTGCTGTGTATCCGAAGCGATACGCCCGGTCACCTCCGCTATTGGGTGGCGTTGGGGGTGCTGCTGCGGATCATCCTGGTCTTCGCCTTTCCCCGGCTGAGCGATGACGTTTACCGTTTCATCTGGGACGGCCACCTGCTGACGGCCGGGGAAAGCCCCTTTGCCCGTCCACCCTCCTACTACCTGCCGCAGGGGACGGTGGAGGGAAATGATGCCGCTCTCTTCGGCAGGCTGAACTCCCAGGAGTACCACTCGGTATACCCCACCGTACCACAACTCGTCTTTGCCGTGGCGGCGTGGCTCAGTCCGGCCAGTTGGTACGGGGCGGCCGTGGTGATGAAGCTGTTTCTCTTCGGCACTGAGTTGCTGACGCTCTGGCTCCTGACCCGCTTGCTGGGCCGTTTCGGGCTGCCCCGTTCGCGGCTGTTGCTGTACTGGCTCAATCCGCTGATCCTGGTGGAGATCGTGGGGAA
>JBGTHX010000535.1:0-4297 GCA_041746055.1 Lewinella sp.
ATGGTGTTGATCACCGTATTCGTAATAATGGGCGGGTTGTAGTCGAAGTAGATGCCCGCCCGGTTGGTGATCACATTGTCCTCGGCGAAGGTCTCGCGCGGCCGCAGGCTATACGTCACGTACCCCTGGCTGCCGGGTGGATTGGTTAAGCTGTCCACCAGCATGATATCCGCGAAGCGGAATACCAGTGCGCGACTAGATTCGTCGCGGTCGACGCTCACCGGGTGGCTGTAGCCCAGCAGGGTAAGGGTAGACAGGTCCAGGCCGGTGTCGATGGTATCGCGCAATACCACCAGGTAGGCCGTATCGTTGCCGGTATTCTGAAAGCGGATGGTGTAGGTCAGTTCCGGCGATCCCTTCAGGTACCCTGCGGCCTTGTGGCCGGCCGGGCTGACCTGCTTGTCGTTGGGGTCGTAGCTGCAGCGTACCACGGCCGGCTCGGTGGCTTCGAGGGTACGGACAGCGTTCCCGATGCGTTGGTCGAAGGCCGCCGAAAGGACTACGGTGAGCGGGAGGGCATCCACTCCCGGGGCCTCGACCTGCAGGGGGAGTACGATGCTGCCGCCGGGGAGGAGGGAGTCCGTGCGGAAGTAACTCCGCCCATCGGCCAGGGAGTCCGGCGGGGTGATCAACTTCAGGTCCGGATCCGAATAGAAGGCGATGTAGGAGGAAGGAATGATCTGATTACCCTCGTTCTTCAGGGTAATCCATACCGGGACCTCGGTGTTGCAGCGCATGCGACCGGCGGTGAGCGTGAGTTCGGCGGCGTGCACGGCCGAGGTGGGAATGGCGGCGAAAACATTCCGTCGTGCCTTGGCCGGCAGCCCCAGGTTCACGTCGAGGTAGCCGGGGCGAATCTTCCAGAGCGGGCCGGCATCGACCCTCAGTTCGGTTTCCCCGCTCCCGGAGGTGTAGAGGGTGGTGCGGCCGTCGGCGTAATCCCTGCGGGCAGTGACGGGAAAGTCACGAAAGGCGTAGCTCATTCCTGGGAGCAAGGGTTCCCCCCCATCCCGGCGGTTATTGCCGTTGGTATCGTAGTAGGTGGCGATGGTGTAGCGGGCATCGCGCGCCAGATTGGTCAGGGCCAGCAGCCGGTCGTCGTGGAACAGAATGTCCGTGTCTCCGTCGCCATCCATGTCGGTCAGGACGTGCCGGCCCAGTTTCCCCGCGCGGCCTCCGTCCGCGGCTACGGGTGCCCCGGCCGTGAAGGTTTGCCACCAGTCGTTGTTGTCGTCAAGACCCGTCTCCCACCGCCCCGCCGACCCGAGGTACAGCAGTTCATCGCGGCCGTCCTGGTCCGCGTCAAGGGCGGTCCAGGCAGCATCGGTGGCGGTTAAGTAAGCAGGGGTTGGACGCCGGTATTCCCGAAATATCCCATCGCGGTAGCCGGTGAAAAGGATACACTCCTGCCCTCTGCTGATGATCGAAAGGTCTTCGAAACCGTTACCATCTACGTCTCCCACGGTTAACTGGAAAGACCTACCGCCCGTAGCGGCGGGGATTGGCAGGTCGACGGCTTCCGCGAATTCTCCCGCCACGGGATCGAAGCGCAGGTAGGCGGGGGGCAGATTGCCGCGAATAATAACCAGGTCCGCGTGACCGTCGTGATCGAGGTCAGGCGCGACGATCGCACCGGTGGACTCCCAGCTCGTGCCATCCGGAAACAATTCCAGACACTGCTCGCGGTCGGGCCGGCCGTCGGCGTCCTCGTTGTGTAGCACCCGAACCGTGCAATTCTCCTCGTAGCGGTTGTTGATCACGGTAAAGGGAAAGCGGTCGGCGGGTTCCAGGGTACGGTCAAAGTTGGAATGATCGTCGCCCATCTCGTATTCGGGCACTGCTACGCTTTCGTACGCCCCGGGCCGGCCAAGCGAGTGCGCGGCTACCAAAGTAGGCTTCCGGTACTGCCCGACTTCCAGCTCGAAGAGGAAGTCCGGATAGCCGTCCCGGTTGAAGTCAGCCCGCACGATATGCCGGATGTCGGTACCAAAGGGCAGGTAGGCGTACTCCAGTTCCCCGATAAATACGGGCCGCACAGTATACCAGGTCCGGTCGTCGGGCTCCTCCGGACTGATGCGGTATACGGCCGCGGGGTAGGTCTCGAAGCCGGGAGCCACGTAGCTGGCGAAGGCCCCGGGGCGTGAGGGCTCGACGGCCAGCTGGCCCAGGTCCGCGGGATACCAGACCGGGCTGGGCAGGGCGGTTCCCGCTAGGTAACCATCCAGATCGACGCGGCCGGGTAACGTACCGTAACCAGGAATGTAGTAGGTACCCAGCAGTTCGCGAGTCCCCGACTCCGTGCTCCCCGACAGAATGGGGTACTGGAAATCGGGCCCCCGCCCCACCACCCGGGTGGCCTGGGGCCGGCCGTCCACGACGGGGAGCAGGACAAACCCGGAGTAATCCGCGAAGAGGAGATCGTTCTGCCCGTCACCGGTGACGTCTACGGCCAGCGCAGTATAGAAGTCGTGGGGGATGACAACCGTCGGCGCCCCTCCGGATGGATGGATGCGCACGCTATCTAAAAAATTGATGGCAATATCCACCCGCCCGTCCGAGTCGTAGTCAAAAGGAGGGAGCAGTCGCCCGCGGTAGGTAAGCAGATCGACCGGATCGTTGAACCCTCCGTCGGTCCGCCCGGTGAAGGTGCAGTAGCGGAGCGTATCGGGTGCGTAGTCGGCACCCTCGACGGAGTAGATCAGGTCCTCGGCGCCGTCACCGGTTACATCACCGAGGTAGCCGGTCATACGGTCGTAGGTGGGCCGGTACTCGTAAATAAGTCGGGAGGGCCCGAAGCCGTCGTCGGTGTGCAGGAGGAATCGCACCTCCCCACGCGTGCTGAACACCACGTCGCTGCGGCCGTCGCCGTCCAGGTCGCCGAAGCGGGCGGCGTCGGAGTTCGGGGAAGCCATGATCTCCCCGGTCGCGGCGTGGGTCTTCCACTCCAGTCCCTGTCCGTCGAGGTTCTCCGCCCAGTAGAGAGCCGGATCCAGTTCGAGACTGCCGGAGTACAGGTGGTAGAAGACGTCCTGGTCTCCGTCGCCGTCCATGTCCTCAATAATGAGGCTGTTGACGCCGCCCGCCGTGGGGATGCCCCGGGGCATGCGAATGACCCCGTCGGCGGTGTTCGGGAGCCAGCTAAGTGTACCGTCCGTGGTATGGGCGGTATTTTTGAGCAAATAGTCGGACCGGCCATCTCCGTCGAGGTCGCCGGTCGCGACCAGCTTACTGCGGTAGGGGAACACCGCAAGGCCGGCCGGTTGCAGCTCCTCTTCCAATTGGGCGAAAAGGCATGCGGGTAATAGGAGCATGAATAGAAGAGAGGGACGCATGAAAAGGGATTCGGAAACGGGCAGGGAGGGGTACCTCAGGTAACGGGTGGCGATGCGCGCCCCCACCCCATGGCGGGGGGCGTTAACACCGGCTGCGGCGATCTTTTCCGCCGGGCCACGCATCGACCGCCCGCCGTATCCTATCTTTAAACCACGAGGCTTCCCAATGCTGAGCATGAAGGAAAAGGAGATGATCGAAGGGTCCCTTAGGGGCGACGAGCGGTGCCAGCGCGCCCTCTTCGAGCGCTATGCCCCCCTGCTCATGGGCGTCTGCCAGCGCTACTGCCGTACCCAGGCCGAGGCCGAGGACGTGTTGCAGGATACCTTCGTGCGGCTTTACGCCAAACTGCACACCTACGGCTTCCAAGGCTCCTTCGCGGGCTGGGCGCGGCGGCTGTGCGTGAACGTAGCCCTCAAAACCTACCAGCGCAAGCGCTTCGAACTGGAACAGACCGGCCTGGACAACATCCCCGAGCACGGCGGCGCGCCCACCGCCTACGCCGAGCTGGGCGAGCAGGAACTGCTGGCGCTCATCCAGCGGCTGCCCGACGGCTACCGCATCGTCTTCAACCTCTACGCCATCGAGGGCTACAGCCACAAGGAGATCGGCGAAAAACTGGGCATCCAGGAGGCCAGCTCCCGCAGCCAGCTGCTCAAGGCCCGCAAAGTACTCCAGCAACAGATCGAACGCCGCCAACGCATCGCCATATGAACCACCTCGACGAACTGTTTCGCGGGGGCCTCGGCGACCGCAAGCCCGAAGTACCCGCCGACCTGTGGGACAAGATCGCCGCCCGCAAGGACAGTCTACCGGCGGAAGATGCCCTCGACCGCCTCTTCGCCGAAAAGCTCGCGCAGCGGCAGGCCCCCGTCCCCGCTAACATGTGGGACCGCCTCGCCCTGGCCCGTCAGCCCGCGGGAAGGCGCTACGCGGCGGTGCTGCTGCTCCTGTTGCTGGGCGCCCT
>JBGTHX010000536.1:0-11104 GCA_041746055.1 Lewinella sp.
GCCGGCTGGCGCAGCTCCCCTACGTAAAGGTGGAGGGCGAGCCGACCGTCAGCTTCCGCGACAGCCTCGCCTTCATCGACCTGCCGCTGCAGCGCAATCCGGCCAGCCGATTCGACTTCGTGATCGGGGTACTGCCCAACAGCAGCGACAACGGCCGCCTGCTCATCACCGGGGAGCTGAACGGGGAGTTGTACAACGGCTTCGGGCAGGGGGAGCGGATCGCCGCCCGCTTCGAGCAGCTGAAGCCCCAGACCCAGGAGCTTCAGCTGGCCGTGGACTACCCCTTCCTGTTCGGCCTCCCCTTCGGCTTCGAAGGGGAGCTGGAGCTATACCGCCGCGACTCCTCCTTCCTCAACCTCGGCTGGCACCTCGCGGCCACCTATCTGCGGGAGGGCAACGACCGGCTGTCGGCCTTCTGGGAGCAGAAGCGCACCATCGTTCCCGGCCTGGACAGCGCCCGGCTGGTGAACGGACAGTTGCCGGACACGCTCGGCGTGAGTCGCTCGCTCTTCGGCCTGCAATTGCGCCGTAACCGGACGGACCGGCGATTCAGTCCGCGCAGCGGCTATACGGCGGACCTCAGCGCCGCGGCCGGCTTTCGCCGGCTGCGGGACGTGAATTTTACCGGCCCCGCGGCCGACAGCCTGACGGCCAGCAGTACGCAGTACCAGTTGTCCGCGGCACTGGACTTCTACTTCGACCCACTGGCCGGCACGGTCTTCTACGTGGGCCTGCGGGGCGAGGCCCTGCTGACGGACCGGCCGGTACTGAGTAACGAGCAATTCCGCATCGGCGGGGCGCGGATCCTAAGGGGCTTCAACGAGCAGCAGTTCTTCGCCACCGACTATGAATTGCTGACGCTGGAGTTCCGGTTGCTGTTGGGGGAGCGGGCCTTCCTGTTTGCCTTCGCGGACGCGGCGCGGCTCAACTCCCGCAGCGTGGCCCGGCCGAAGCTGCCCATCAACTATCCGGTCGGCTTCGGGGCGGGCGTGAACTTCGATACCCGCGCGGGGCTGTTCAGCCTGAGCCTGGCTCTCGGCCGGCAGAACGGGGAACCGGTGAACCTGGGCGCACCCAAGGTGCACCTCGGGTACATCAGCGTTTTCTAGAAGGTGACCACCAACGGGAGGCGGGCCTGGGGCGTTTGGGCCTTGGTCAGTTCGCGCATCATTTCGAAGCGGCGGTAGGTCTCGGCCCCTAATTGGTCCTGCAAGACCTTGTTCATGACCCGGTTGTCGTCGGACTCGCCGAGAATATCCTCCATGATGGTTTCCCAAACCGGCTTGATGGCGGGATATTGGGCTACCGAGTAGTCGTCGTCCATACCGGCCAGTCCGGCGGCCGAGGCGATGGCGTCTTCGAGTCCGCCGAGGCGGTCGACCAGTCCGAGTTCCAGCGCGCGGGTACCGGAATAGACCCGTCCGCCGGCGATCTCGCGTACCCGTTCGATGGGCAGGTTGCGGCCGTCGGCTACCCGTCCGAGGAAGGTATTGTAGATCGACTGGGTGCGCTGATTGAGCAGTTGCCGTTCGGGCTCGCCCATTTCCCGGAAGGGGCTGAAAGCGTTTGAGGCGGCGGTAGTGTTAACGGTGTCGAAGTTGATACCGATCTTATCCTCCATCAGCTCCCGTACGATCGGGAAGGTCAGGAACACCCCGATGGAGCCGGTGATGGTGGTCGGCTCGGCGAAGACGCTGTCGGCCGCGGCGGAGATGTAGTATCCCCCACTGGCGGCGTAGTCGCCCATGCTTACCACGACGGGCTTGCCAGCGGCCTTCAGTTGCTCGACGGCGTACCAGATATTTTCGGAGCTGCTGGCGCTGCCGCCGCCGCTGTTGACGCGGAGCACCACGGCCTTGACGTCGTCATCTTCGGTCAGCTTTTCGATCTCGTTCACGTATTTCCGGTCGCCGATGCTGCCGAGGTCTCCGTTGCCGTCGACGATGCTGCCTTCCGCGATGAGCACGGCTACCTCGTTGTCACCTCCCTTGAGGCGTTCGAGGCGGGCGGCGTAGTAATCGGAGAGCTCGATCATATTGAGCTTGTCGTCGTACTCGAAGCCCACCTTATCGTGCATGAGTTCGTCCACCTCGGTGCGGTGGCGGATGCCGTCGATGAGCCCGGCAGCCACGGCCTCCTGGTCGCGCCAGCCGGTCATGTTGCCGGCGGCGGCGCGGAGCGCCCCGGAAGAGATATTGCGGGTGGTGGCGATGTCGTCGACCATCACGCTGAAGAGGTCGTTGAGGAATTCCTTGGTCTGCTCCCGGTTTTCGGGGCTGATGCTGGTGCGGCGCAGGGGCTCGGTGGCACTCTTGTAGTCGCCGGCGTAGAAGATGTCGAACCGGATCCCCATCTTGTCGAGGGCGTTCTTCAGGAAGGGGATCTCAGCGCCCAGTCCGCGGAAGTCGACCACGCCCAGGGGGCCGAGGTACACCTCGTCGGCCACGCTACCCAGGTAGTAGGCGCTCTGGCTGTAGTAGGGGGAGTAGGCGACCACGAACTTACCCGACTCCTTGAAACCACGGATGGCTTCGCGCAGGCTGCGGAGGGTGGTGAAGGGGACGCCGCTGGGTTCCCGGCTGAGGTAGATGCCTTTGATATCGTCATCTTCCGCGGCCCGCTCGATGGTGCGGATGACGTCGTGGAGGCCCATTTTCTCCTGTCCCTTGAGGGAAGTGAGGAGGTCGGTCTGCGCCACGTTACCCGAGAGTTCGGGGAGGCCGTCGAGATCGATGGTGAGGATGGAATTCTGGCTCACTTCGGGTTTCTCCTGGCCGGAGGCCGCCAGACCGCCGACGATGGCCGAACCGATGAGGACGAGCACCACGAGGGCGAGAAGGGTGCCAAGGCACGATCCGAGGAGGATTTTGAGAAAATTGGGCATACCGGCTATAATAAGATTCCTTGCTATAATTCCACAAAAAACGAAGCGGCCGGGCAGCCAGGGCAGTTTTTCGATGAACGCCGGCAGAAAAGGGACGGAGGTCCGGTACATTTGCCGCCATGAGCCCGGACGCCCGCGACCTCCGCATTGAAGATTTCGACTATCCCCTGCCCGACGACCGCATTGCGCGCTATCCCCTGCCCGATCGGGAGCAGGCCCGCCTCCTGCAGTACCGGGGCGGGGAGATCACGGGGCACCACTTCACGGACCTACCCCCATTACTGCCCCCCGGCACCCTCCTCATCGGCAACCGCACGCGGGTGATCCACGCCCGGCTGCACTTTCCGCTCCCCGACGGCCGTCCCCTGGAGATCTTCTGCCTGGAGCCGCTGCGGCCCGTCGATTACGCCCTTTCCCTAGGCAGCCGGGAGCCGGTGGAGTGGAAATGCCTGGTCGGCGGCAACCGCCGCTGGAAAAGCGGCTCCGTGGAGGGGCAGATTGAGCTATCCGGAAAGTCGGTCACCCTCCGTGCCGAACGGGGGGAGCGGGAAGACAACACCTTCCGGATGCGCTTCTCCTGGACGGGCGGTGCGAGCTTCGGAGAAGTCCTGGATGCCGCCGGCTCTATTCCCCTGCCCCCCTACCTCGGCCGGGCGGCCGAGGAGGCCGACCGCCGCCGCTACCAGACCGTCTTCGCGGAACAGGAGGGATCGGTGGCGGCCCCGACCGCGGGGCTCCATTTCACCCCCGCCATCCTGGAGCGCCTGGAAACGGCCGGCATAGCATTCCGTACCCTCACCCTGCACGTTGGCGCCGGCACCTTTAAGCCCGTGACCGCCGATCAGCTCGGGGGCCACATTATGCACCGCGAGTTCTTCAGCGTGACGCCGGCCTTACTATATACCCTGGCAGATCAGCTGGAGGCCGGACGGCCGGTCGTGAGCATCGGCACCACCAGCATGCGCTGTCTGGAAAGCCTGTTCTACTTTGGAGCTCGGATCCTGGAGGGGGAGGAGGCCGGTGACACGCTCGATCAGTGGGTGGCGGGAGACCCGCGCTATTCGGAAATGGCCCCGGCACCCGCGCTCCGCGCCCTGGCCAACCAACTGGAGATGGACGGGCGGAAATCCTTCGAGGGCTACACCCAGTTGTTGCTGACGCCGGGCGGCAAGCCGCGGGTGGTGGACGGATTGATCACGAATTTTCACCAGCCACGGTCTACCCTGCTGCTCCTGGTGGCCAGTATGCTGGGCGATGACTGGCAGCGGGTATATGCCTATGCATTGGAGCACGGCTTTCGCTTCCTGAGCTACGGAGACAGCAGCCTACTCTGGCGTGTCGATGGGCGGTGGAGAGGTGCGGAGTAGGGTCACCATTCGCTCCGAGGTGTCGGACCGCATGCGGATCACTAGGCTGTCCAGGGTGAGTTTCTCCACGGAGACGACCCGTTCGGGGTTCGTGGGCTGGGTGGTGTCCTGGGCAAAGAGGTAGCCGTTGTCGTAACGCCAGGTTCCGGCTTCCCGATAGCGGAGGGTGGAGGTAAAGGCGTACCGGTTATCGGGCTGGAAATCGAAGGTGATCTCGCGGGGATCCAGTTTCAGGCTGTCGCCCTCCTCCGTCACGAGCGCGCCCTGCCATTCGCCCAGCAGGAGTTGGTCTTCCCGCTCGCCACAGCGGAGCAGCAAGCAGCAGGGAAGGAGAAGCAGGAAGAGGAATCGCAACAAGCGGGATGAATTTTAGTGGTTGACGCCGATGTTGAACAGCGACTCGATGATCAGGAAGGCCGCGGCGCCGGCCGCGAAGCCGATGAAGGCCAGGCCGGTGATCTTTTTCAGGTACCAGATGAAGTCGATGCGCTCCATACCCATAGCGGCTACGCCGGCGGCCGACCCGATGATGAGCATACTGCCGCCGGTACCGGCGCTATAGGCGATAAAGTGCCAGAGGCGAGCGTCGATGGGGTGGGTGCCGAGGTCGTACATACCCATCGAGGCGGCCACGAGGGGTACGTTATCGATGATGGCCGACAGGAAGCCCAGGATGATGATGACGATATCCTCGTTGGGGATGATCTCCCGAAGTCCTTCTGCGACCGCGCGCAGGGCACCCACGTTGCCTACCACCACGGTTTCCAGCGCGGCCACGGCCATCAGGATACCGAGGAAGAAGAGGATGGACGCCATCTCGATACGGCTGAGGGCGCGGTGGGCAGAGTAGGCCTCCTTGCGCTCCTCGGTGAAGTCCTCTTCGGGGTGGATGTACTCCGATACCAGCCAGACCACGCCCAGGCTCAGCATCATACCGATGTAGGGGGGAAGGTGAGTGATGGTCTTGAAGATGGGGACGAAGACGATCATGCCGAGGCCGAGAAAGAGCATGGTCTTGCTCGAGAGCAGACGGCCCTTGTCGATGATCTCCTCGTCGTCATCGTCCTGCATCATGGCCAAGGTGGTGATCTCACCGCGGAAGGGCTTCATGAAGCTGGCGACCACGAAGGGCAGGGCGAAGCAGATCAGGGAGGGCACGATCAGAAATTCCATCAGTCCGGCGGTGCTGACGCGCTTGCCGATCCAGAGCATGGTGGTAGTAACGTCGCCGATGGGCGACCAGGCGCCGCCGGCGTTGGCGGCGATGACGATAAGACAGACGTACCAGATCCGCTCTTCCCGGTTGGGCACCAGCTTGCGCAGCAGGGTAACGAGGACGATGGTAGCAGTCAGGTTGTCGATGATGGCAGACAGGATAAAGCCGAGGCCACCTACGATCCAGAGCAGGCGGCTCTTCTTGCGGGTCTTCACCCATCCCTTAAGGATGTCGAAGCCGCGGTGGAGATCGACAATCTCTACGATGGTCATCGCCCCGATGAGGAAAATGAGGATCTCGGCGGTCTTGCCCAGGTGGTGGAGCAGTGCCCCGGTGAGCCCTTCCTCCGCCAGTTCGTGGGCGCCGGCGTGACCGAACTCCATCGCGTCACCGCTGACGCTATTGAACATATTGAAAACCTCCCCCTCGGTGTTGATGATCTCGAGGGTGCCGGCGTTGAAACCGAGGCTGACCAGGGCCCAGCAAATAGCTCCCATAAGCAGGGCGGGGACGGTTTTGTCAAGGCGTAGGGGATGCTCAAAAACAATTACGATGTAACCAATGACAAAACAAGCGACTACTGCTGCGATCATAGTGGGTGGTTTTCAATAGGAGGTACTCCTTCGGGCAATTATACGAATAGTACGCAACTACCGGGCGTGAAAAACAGTTTGCTAGGCATGAAACCGGAACACGGAACAGACCTTACCCGTCTTCTTCTCCTGGGTGGTGCGGCAATTCTTTGCCTGTTACTGCTGCTGCGCATTTATCCCCCCATGGCGTTCATGGCCTTTGCCATCGGCGCTACCGCCGGCTTCTTTCTGCTTGGCACCCAACTCACCGAGTGGCTCGGCATGAAGCGCAGGCACACGGATTCCGAGACCGACTTTTCCCGCCGCGTTTCCGAGCGGCTGGCCGATTGCCGGCAACGCGAGGAGAATTTCCGGGATGAGGGGGAGCGTATCCTCAAGAGCATCGCTACCCTTCGCGACGACCTGTCCCGCAATCCCGCTGCCGACCCCGCCGAGGTAACCAAGGCCGATGCCATCATCAAGGAACTCGAAGCTGAATTCAGCCTCCGCCATGCGAAGGCCAGCTTTTTCGCCGACTGTTCCGCCCGGCTGCGTGAGCTGCTGGACCGCCACCGGCTCGTGGAGAGCATGGCCGCGCGCCGCCGGGAACTCCGGGAGCTACGGCAAACTAACTTCGACGACGAGGCCGTGGTGGAAGAAACCCGCTTCAGCATCGAGCAGGATAGCATCCAGCTCGACACCATTGTCGAGCTCAGCCACAGCGCCGCTAACAGCAGCAAGGCCGAGCAGGCCGAAGCCCTCCGCGACCGCCTTGACCGGCTGCGTAGCTCGCTTGGAAAGAAGGACCGCCCGCAAGGAGAACAGGGTTAAGGCAATTTTCTGCGGAATTTCTTGCGATTTTCACCTGACTCAGTATCTTTGCAGTCGCTAAAGCCGGAACGCCGGTTTTATCAAGACTAAGCGGCCCGTTCGTCTATCGGCTAGGACGCCAGGTTTTCATCCTGGTAAGAGGGGTTCGATTCCCCTACGGGCTACACCATTTTTAAACGGCAACTGCGTTCTCCGCGGTTGCCGTTTTTTTTTATGCCTGTTCGCGGTGAAATTCCGGGAGGGCAATCGGGGCAAAGGAGTTGCCGTCGAAAACGCTTACTGCCTCCACGCCGATCCGCCGCAGCATCCCGTAGGCGCGGGCGAAAGCGCCATTGATGTGTTCGCTGCGGTGGGCATCGGAGTTCACCTGCAGGGGGATCCCACGGGCATGGGCCCGCTCCACGATCCAGCGGCTGGGATAGGTATCTTCTATTTCGTTGAGGTAAAGTCCCCGGGTATTCACTTCCATGATGACACCGGCCTCACGGACGGCATCGAGGGTGTCTTCCACCGCCGCCTGGTACCACGGCTCGCTCTCTTTCCAGTAGCGCTCGTTCACGTTCCGTTTCTTGATCCGGTCGAGGTGGGCCACCAGGTCCGGGGGGTGCAGCGTCACCATCTCGCGCACCAGCTCGTAGTACCGTTCCACCATACGGCGGGCACTTCCGCCGAAAATCAGGTCGATCCCCTCGGCGAACACTGGCTCCGGCCGCTGGAAGCTCCAGGGGGTTGCGTCCGGCAGGGCCTCCACGTAGTGTACTGCACCCACCGTGAAGTCGAGGTTTGCCCCGAGGATGTGGGGGCTGCTCACGTTCATGAGACCGGGGAGGTAGTCCACCTCCAGACTGCGGAATACGCGGATGCGGCCGGCGTGAGCTTCCCGCAGTCCATCGATCACCTCTCCGTACTCCCGCAATTCCATCAGCGTCATCGAGCCCATGCCCGACAGGAGGATGGGGGCGTGATCGCTGAAGGTGTAGGTATCGAAGCCCTCCCGGAGGGCGCGCGCGAGGTATTCGGCGGGTTCCCCTACCCCGTCGCTGAAGCGGGTGTGGGCGTGGTGATTGGTCAGCATAGGCGTAGATATTGGGGGTGCTGAGTAAGGGTGAGCAAAAAAGAAACCCTTTCACGAAGGCCCGTGAAGGGAGCACAAAATTGGGAAAAACGAGCCGGCGAGCGCATTACACCATGAGACTTTACGAATACTTAAAATCCACCCACTGACATGGCCCGGCTATTTAACACCCCAGAAGAATACTCCGTGTCTTTAAAGTTCGTGAAGCCTTAAGAAATGAGCACTTGGCACCAATGAAAAGCCCGGTGCTGCTGTCGCAGCACCGGGCTTTCTGTATTAACCCCGCAGTTGTCGGGGCTGGACGAAGGGCTGGTCGTAGACCCGCTCCCCCGTAAGCCGGTAGATCGCGTTGGCCAAAGCTCCGATGACGGGCGGCAGGGAGGGCTCTCCCAATCCCGTAGGCGCCTCCTCGCTGTCGGCGAAGTGGGTATGGATTGCCCGGGGGGCCTCCTGGTGACGGATGAGCCGGTAGGAATCGAAATTCCGCTGGTCGGGCACGCCGTCGGTGAAGGTGATCGCTCCGAAGAGCGCATGACCGACTCCGTCGATGATGCCGCCTTCCACCTGGTTGTGGGCGCCTTCGGGGTTCACTACGATTCCGCAGTCGACGGCGCAGTGTACCTCCCCGACGCGGGGTTCCCCGTCGACCATTTCGGCTTCCACCACCTGGGCGACGTAGGAGTTGTGGCAGAAGTAGGCGGCTACGCCGCGGGCGTCGTCACCGGTCTTCCAGTCGGACTTGTCCCGCACGAGCTCCAGGACGCCCGCGTAGCGGGCGGCGTCGTAGTCGTTGTCCTTGCCGACGGGGTCGGTCTTGGCGCGCTCGAAGAGCTCAAGCCGGAAATCTATGGGGTCCTTACCGGCGGCCTCGGCCACCTCGTCGAGGAATGACTGCTCGGCTCCGGCGATGAAGTTGGAACGGGGCGCCCGCCAGGCTCCGGTGGAGACGTTGGACGACTGGGTAAGATTTTCGGCCAGGTAGTTGTCTACCGTTCCCGCCGGGAAGCGGTTGGCGAAGACGGGGCTTTCGCCCGCTCCGGTACCCCTCACGTGGAAACCGATGAGCTTGCCGTCCGCGTCGAGGGCGGCCCGGTAGCGTACCAGGTACTCGGGGCGGTAGGTGCCCTGGGTCATATCATCCTCGCGGGAGTATACCAGTTTCACCGGCACGCCGGCCGCCTTGCTGATGAGGGCTGCCTCGACTCCGAAATTGCCGTACAGCCGCCGGCCGAAGCCACCGCCCATGCGGGTCATCATGATCTTGATCTTCTCCTCCGGGAGGCCGAGCACTCCGCTGACCGTCTTGCGCAGGAACTCCGGCGTTTGGATGGGGCCGACCAGTTCGGCCCGGTCCGCCCGCACATCGGCGAAGAAGTTCATGGGCTCCATGGTATTGTGGGGGAGGAAGGGTGCCGAATAAATGCGGTCCACCACCGTGGCGGCTGAGGCGAAGGCCTGCTCGGGGTTACCGTCGCGGCGGGCTTCTTCGGCCTTTCCTTCGAGCAGCAGTTCCTGGAGGCGTTCGCGCTGTCCGGCGGTGGATTCCGGGTCGCTGTCCTGCTCCCACTCGATCTGCAGCTGCTTCTTGGCATTCAGCACCGTCCAGGTATTGTCACCGACCACGGCCACGAGGTTTGGGAAGGCATTGACGTCCGACCACTGCATCTCCACGCCTTCGGGGGCGGCGTTGATGGTGTAGACGCCCTGGATACCGGGCATATCCTTAACGGCGCTATCGTCCACGGACTTCAGTTTCTGGCCGAAGGCCGGGGGGTGAACGATGGCGGCATACCGCATGCCTTCGCGCTGGAGGTCCATGCCGTAGAGTGGCTTTCCGGTCACGATCTGTTTGGCATCCACGTTCTTGGTGGCTACGCCTACGATCTTGAAGTCGGCGGGGGCCTTAAGAGTCACTTCCTCCGGCGGGGCGAGGGTGGCGGCCACGGAGGCGACCTCCCCATAGCCGAGCTGGCGGCTGCTGTCGTCGTGGTAGATGATACCCTTCTCGGTGCGGAGCGTGGAGGGATCGACGTGCAGCTGCTGGGCGGCGGCCTGGATCAGGAGGTAACGGGCGGTAGCGCCGGTTTTGCGGAGGGGTTCCCAGCCGTGGCGGATGGACTGGCTGCCTCCGGCGAGTTGCCGCTCGAATTTGTCGGTATCGAGGGGGGCCTGTTCCACTACGACATTATTCCAGTCGACGTCGAGTTCCTCGGCGACGATCATGGGCATGGCGGTCTTGACGTTCTGGCCGATCTCGGGATTGGGGGACATGATGGTGACCACGCCGTTGTCGCCGATCTTGAGAAAGGCGTTGACCGTGACCCATTCTTCCGGCATGACCAGTTCAGGATTAGCCTTGCGGGCCTTGTCGCTTTCGCAGGACGTCAGCCAGCTGAACCCAAGGAGCAGTCCGCCGCCCGTGGCGGCCGATACCTTGAGGAAAGAGCGGCGGGAGGGAGTAGGTTGGGACATCTTAGCTTAGTTTTTCGGCGGCGGTCTTGACGGCCGCGTGGATTCTGGTGTAGGTTCCGCAACGGCAGATATTACCGCTCATACCGGCGCTGATATCCTTGTCCTCGGGATTGGGGATGCCGTCCAGCAGGGCGGCGGCGCTCATCATTTGTCCGGCCTGACAGTAGCCGCACTGGGGCACGTCGTGTTCCAGCCAGGCGAGTTGTACCGGATGGTCTCCGTTTTCGCTGAGTCCTTCGATGGTGGTGATCGCTTCGTCGCGAAGCTGGCCCACAGGGAGGGAGCAAGACCGCATGGCGGCACCATCCAGGTGGATGGTACACGCTCCGCAGGCTCCGATGCCGCAGCCGAATTTGGTGCCCACGAGGCCGAGTTCATCGCGGAGTACCCACAGCAGGGGCATCTGCGGGTCGACGTCCACCGTATGGGCCTTTCCGTTGACGGTAAGGTTGAAAGTTGCCATAAACTGCTTGGTTATATTCGATGAAAGATAACGAAAATCGCCGGGCCGTCGTCCGGCGAACGCTACGACCTGATCCAGGGGGCATCTACGCTTGTTAAATCAGCCGATATGTCACGACGCAACCACCGCAAACGCCCGCTTTGGAGGCTCATTCTCCCCCTGCTGGCGATCGGGGTCTACCTCGGGGGTGGCTGCAATTCGGTACGCGATACCCTGGACCGGTG
>JBGTHX010000537.1:0-19745 GCA_041746055.1 Lewinella sp.
CTACCTCCTCGCCGCCATCCGGGGCGCGACCTACTACAAGCTCCCACGCGTGGTGCATTTCCTGACCGGCAACATCGGCTACCACCACATCCACCACCTGAGCAGCCGCATTCCGAACTACAACCTACGTCGCTGCGCCAACGAGAACCCCGTACTGCAGCGTCACGTGACCAAGATCACCTTCCGCGAAAGCCTCCCCCTAATGTTCAACAAGCTGTGGGACGAGGAGAAGCAGCGGATGATCACCTTCAGCGAGTTCTACCGCGGCGAAGCCCACCGGGTAGCCGCTTAAACCGCACCACGGTTTATTCAGTCCACGATCTTACCGGGGGCGGAGGCAATTGTCTCCGCCCTTTTTGCTGGTAGGATGGAGGCCAGCAGGCCGATCACCATCACGGTGGCGGTCACGACCAGGAAATCACCAACCCGCAGCGACATCGGGTAGGCATCGGCCAGGGTGCCCGGGAGACCCACCACCGCGAAGCGGGTCTGTACTAGATAGATCAGCACCGCCAGTCCAAAGCCCGAAAACAAGCCAATCCCCGAGATCAGCAGCCCCACCCGCAGAAAGACGTTGCGGATGTCTTTGCCAAGCATACCCAGGCTACGCAGGGTCACGATATCCTTGCGCTTTTCCAGGACGATCATCCACAACGCGCCAATCAGGTTGAAGCTAATCAGAATGACCATGAGGGTCACGATCGCGTAGGCTACGTACTTTTCCACCCGCATCAGCTTCAGGATGCTGTTCTCCTGCTCGAACCGGTTCCGCACCACGTAGCCTTCGCCCGTCGCCTCGCGCAGGGCGCGGTAGGTGCGCTGCGTCTCAAAGTCCGCCGAGAGCTCTAACTCCAGGGCGGAAACGGTAGGAAGCTCCACCCCCATGATCTGGCGGGCCAGTCCGATATCGACAAGGACGGCCTGGTTCTCGAAGGCCTCCTGGCTGCGCACCACGCCCACCGGCAGCACCTCGCGCACCTGATAGGGAAGGCGACCGGAAGAAAGCACGCTGCCGCCCCCCCGGGTGCGGGGCCGGGGCACGTAAATGGAGAGCAGATTGATGCGGTTGACGGGATCGATCAACAACTCTCGGGCCAGGTTTTGTCCAACGATAGCACCCATGGCTTCCGATTGCGGGACCAGTAAGTCGTAGTTGCCCTCCTCGATCATGGAATCGATGCCATTGATGCGGGCGTATTCATGGTCTACCCCCTTGAGCGGACCAAAGGCCTGGTGCCCCAGGTACTGAAAGCGGGCCGTCTCCTCGAGCGTCTCCGAGATGACCCTCACGCCCTCCACGCGGCGGATACGGGCCAGCAGTTCCTCGTCCGCCTCAAAGGTCTTTCCCTCGGCCGCGGTAATCCGTACGTCCGGATTGAGGTTATTAAAGAGACTGACGAAGATGTCCTCAAACCCGTTAAACACGCTCAGGGCAATGATGAGCGAGGCGGCACCGATGGCCACGCCGAAGGCGGCCACGAAGGTGATCAGGTTGATGGCGTTGGTGGACTTGCGGGCGAACAGGTAGCGCCACGCCATCCGCGCGGACAGGTTCATGGCCCAAAGTTACTCAACTACTCTCGGCGGCGGCCTACCGCAGCCGCTCCAGCAGGTCGTTGAGGTATTCTACTTCAGTGTCCGAGAGCCGGTCGCCGATGATTGAGTCAAGTTGCTTGCGGTCCTGATTGACGCGGGCCAGCAGATGGCTACCCTGCTCGGTAATCCGGGCCCGGTTACTGCGCCGGTCCTGATCGGAGGGGAATTTGGAGAGCAGGTTCTTCTTTTCGAGGCGGTCTACCAGGCGACTCGCATCCGACATCTTGTCGGCCAGCATGTCGCGGATCTCCTGGATCGAAAGCGACTCAGGCTGCCGCTCGTGCAGGATCCGGAGAATATTGTACTGCTTGGGCGTGATGCCGTGCGGGTGAAGAAACTGCCGCACACTGTTATTGATCCAGCTACAACTATGCAGCAAGTTGAACCTCAACTCACGATATTGGTCATCGGAAACGATCTTGGCACTATCGTCCTGCGACCTGTACTTCATGCTCATAATAGGGTCTGAAGGGTTACTTATAGGTGCCCGAATCGCAGGCCGGTGTCAAAGATAACAAATGTATCGCTCAATGTTCTCATATTTCAGCAAAATAACCATTGTGGTTGTTCGGCCAATAGTCGCTCCGTACATAATCTTCTCCGCAGGGACCGGTTCGCGAATGGGGTGGTTTAACGCCAAATTAAGATGCCCGCCACGTCCGATCGGCGGCAGGCCGCGTTTACAGTTTAACAAAAGAACGTTATGAACGCCATCCGTCACTTTTTCCCGCTCCTACTGCTTTGCATCAGCCTCCCGGTATGGGCCCAGAATAATCCCTATACGGCTGCCTCACAGGGTGATCCCGAGGCAAAGCGGATTCTCGGTTCGATCCGGGAAAAATACGATGGTTTTGAGACGATCGTGGCCGACTTCCGCCTGGAGATCGCGCTTCCTGGCCAGCCGGTCGAGGCGCAGCGGGGAGAACTTTGGCGCAAGGGCGATCTGGTCCGCTTCAAGGTAGGCGGCCAGGAGGGAATCATCAACCACGAGGCGGCGTACTACATCCTGCACGGTAGCAAGGAGGTACAGATCAATGATCTGCCCAGCCCCGGTGAATCCACGGGGGTCCTCTCCCCCCAGAACCTCTTCAATTTTTACGAGGGCGAGGCTTACGTGCTGGCTCTCCAGGGAGAGGAAACCACCGACGGCCGGACGGTACAGGTGATCGAGATGAAGCCCGTGGACCGCGACGCCAGCGATTTTACCAAAATGCGGTTGCTGGTGGACCCCAAAGCCAGGGAGATCGTATCCGTCAAGGCCTTCAGCCGCGACGGCAGCAGCTTCACCTTCTACCTCGACAACATCCGCGGCAACCAGCGGCTGGACGACAAGGTATTCACCTTCAACAAGAGTGAGTTCGACGGCTACTACGTCGAGGACCTGCGGTTCTGAACGCCCGCGCACCAAATACTTTGGCGGGGTCGCGGGTGCCGGGTTAACATGCGGGGGCCGGGGGCGGTTGGTGGAGTATGGAAAGGCCCACCCTGGTTATCGCGGGAGCGACCGGCTTTATCGGGCGCTGGTTCATCGAGCGGTACCACACCCAGTACCGCATCATCGCGCTCACCCGCAACGCCATACGGCCCGACCCCACCTACGACAAGGCGGAGTGGCGGCAAGTAGAACTATATTCCATCACCAGTACGGAGGATGGGATCGCCGGGGCGGACCTGGCCCTGTACCTGGTCCACTCCATGTCGCCCTCGGCCCGGCTTTCGCAGGGTAATTTTGAGGACACGGACCTGTTGCTCGCCGACAACTTCGCACGCGCCTGCCGCCACCGGGGCATCCGGCAGATCCTCTTCCTGGGCGGGATCCTGCCGGAGGGGGAGGACGTGGAGCACCTCAGTCGCCACCTGCGCAGCCGCCGGGAGGTGGAAATCACGCTCGCCTCCACGGGAGTGCCCGTCACGACCCTGCGGGCGGGTATTATCGTCGGACCGGGCGGATCCTCCTTCCGGATGATCGATAAACTCGTGAACCGGCTGCCCATGCTGATCTGTCCTGCCTGGTGCCAGTCGGCTACCCATCCCATCGGGCTAGACGATACCCTGGCCATCATCCACTACTGCCTTGACCGTCCCTCGACCTTCAACCGGGCGATCGACATCGGCGGAGCGGAGGAAACCACCTATATGGATATGCTGGCCACGGTGGCCGAACTGCGGGGCAAGACGCGGGTGATCCGGCCGGTACGCTTTTTTACGGCCGGCCTGTCGACCCTGTGGGTAAGCAAGATCACCAATACCTCCCCGGACCTGGTCAAGCCCCTGGTGGAGAGCCTGCGCCACCGCATGGTGGCCCGTGACAGTGAGATCCTGCGGGCCTTTCCCGACCGGGAGAGCTTCCGACAGTCCGCGCGCCGTACCCTGGAGGCGGGAGACCGACTGCCTTCGCTACCTCCCCAGGAACCTGCGGGCCCCGCCGAAAAAAATACCGTGCGCAGCGTGCAGCGGCTCCCCAATCCACGCGGACATACGGCCACCTACGTGGCCCGGCTGTACCAGCGCTGGCTGCCGGTCTTCTTCAAGGCACTCATCGGGGTCAGGTCGCGGGGCGAGAACTCCACCTTTCAGGTGGTGGGTATCCCGCTGCTGAAGCTCACCTTTATCCCCAGCCGCAGCGACCACCACCGGCAGCTCTTCTACATCGTAGGCGGGCTGCTGGCCGGGCGTAAAGACAAGGGATGGCTGGAGTTCCGGAGTGTACTGGACGACCGGTACATTATCTCCGCCATCCACGAATTCGTGCCCTCCCTGCCCTGGTACCTGTACGTGGTGACCCAGGCGCCCGCCCACAAATGGGTAATGAACCGCTTCGGCCGCTACCTTTCCCACGCCGATCACTAGAACCCGGGCGGGCTTGCCGGGTTATGCCCGGTATGAATACATACCGACTGAACAATGGACTGGAAATGCCGCGCCTCGGATTGGGCGTCTGGCAGAGCGATAACGGCAAGGAAACGATCGATGCCATTCACTGGGCCCTCGACGCTGGCTACCGCCACGTGGACACCGCCAAGATCTACAAGAACGAGGAGGCGGTCGGCGAAGCGCTCCGTACCGCCAGCGTACCGCGCGACCAGGTATGGCTCACCACGAAGATCTGGAACGACGATATCCGCGAAGGCCGCACCACCGAGGCACTGGACAATAGCCTGCGCCGGCTGAAGGCCGATTACGTGGACCTGCTCCTGCTGCACTGGCCGGTGCCGGGGCGGGTGGAGGCCTGGCAAGAACTGGAGCGGGCGCTGGAGCAGGGCAAGGTGCGCAGCATCGGGCTCAGCAACTTCCTTGAGTCGGATATTCAGGAAATCCTGGATGCGGGTAGCGTGGTGCCGGCGGTCAACCAGATTGAATACCATCCTTACCTCACCCAGGCCGACGCCATTTCGATGTGCGATGCCCACGATATCGCGCTCACCGCCTGGTCGCCGCTGATGCAGGGCAACTTCCTCAAGGAGCCACTCTTCGCCGAGATTGCCGGCCGGTACGATAAGACGGCCGCGCAGGTGGTGCTGCGCTGGTGCATCCAGAATGACGTGATCGTCATTCCGAAGAGCGTGCACAAGAGCCGGATCATCGAGAATGGTCAGCTCTTCGACTTCGAATTGTCGGAAGAGGATATGCAGGCGATAGACCGGCTGGAGCGGGGCAAGCGCTTCGGGCCCGACCCCCGGGAATTCGCGGCCAAATAGCTTATGTCGCAGTCTAACTTCTCCCTCATCCGTTCCGCCCTCGTGGGCGGGATCCTCGCCGCTATCGTAATCTTTGTGGGCACCTACCTGCTCGGCAACATCACCGACCGTGAGGCGATCAACAACCTGGAAGAGATCCGACCGACGCTGCGCTTCACCGCGAGCGGAAGCATGACGAGTACAGCCACCATTCTGGCGCTCATGCTCACCCTGCTGTCGTTTAGCCAGCAGACCGACCGCAACCTGAAGGGCTACCACTACGACCGGATCTGGTGGATCGCCCGCTTCGCCGCCGGGATCTTCATCGCCGCCCTGGTGCTGCTGATGTGCCTGAACGTGCCGATCGGGAACGCCCGGGAGGCCTTCGGTGGATTCTATAATATCGTGTACTACGTGCTGCTGGTCTACACCGCGCTGATCGGCGGGGCAATGATCACCATCATCCTGCTGCTGTACCAGGCGGCCCGGGACATCATCCTTATCGCGCATCCCGACCGGCGGGTGACGGGCATGTACCGCGACGAAGGCGTGAGCTACGACGTCTACAAGCGCGACCGCGAAAGGATGGAGCCGCCGGAAGACAATACCTAGTCGAATCGTTGCGGGGGCACGGTACCCGCGAATTTTCGTTTATTGGCGGGCCGTGCTGCGCTGCCCATAAAACCCTGCGTAGGCCGTGGCGTTAGCTTGCAAGTCAATCATAGGCAAAAATTAAAATTTCCCCCACCCTCGATGGAAGCCCTAAAACAGAAATTTGCCGAGAAGGCCCTCTCACTTTATCAGGAACTACGTACCGTATCCAAGGAGCACGGGACAAACAAAGTGGATGAGGTGACCCTGAGCCAAATCCTGGGGGGGGCACGCGGGATCAAGATGATGCTCTGGGAGACCAGCCAGCTCGACGCCAACAAGGGCATCCGCTTTCGCGGCTTTTCCATCCCTGAGATCAAGGAATCGCTGCCGAGCGGTCCGCAGGGCGAGCCCAAGCCGGAAGGCCTGTTCTGGCTCATGCTCACCGGCGAAATCCCCACACCGGAAGAGGTAGATGCCCTCACCGCGGAGTGGCAGAGTCGCGCCGAAGTGCCGGCGGCCGTGTTCACCACCCTCGACAGCCTGCCCGCCGACACCCACCCGATGACGCAGTTCACCATCGGTATCATGGCCATGCAGCCCGAGAGCATCTTCGCGCGCCGCTACGGCGAGGGGATCGCCAAGTCCGACTACTGGGACGCCGTCTACGAGGACAGCATGAACCTGATCGCCCGGCTGCCGCGCGTGGCCGCCTACATCTACCGCCGGGCGTTCAAGGACGGCCAGCACATCAAACCGGATACCAGCCTCGACTACAGCGCCAATTTCGCCCACATGCTGGGGAACGACGACGAGGATTTCCGTAGCCTCATGCGGCTTTACCTTACGATCCACGCCGACCACGAAGGGGGAAACGCCTCGGCGCATACCGTCCACCTCGTGGGTTCTACGCTCAGCGATCCCTATCTGTCCTTCGCCGCGGGTATGAATGCCCTGGCCGGCCCCCTGCACGGCCTCGCCAACCAGGAAGTAATCAAGTGGATCTTCGAGATGATCGACAATCTCGGCACCAAGACGCCGACCGAGGAGCAGATCGCGGACTACGTCCAGCAGACGCTCGACGAGGGGAAGGTGATCCCCGGTTACGGTCATGCTGTACTGCGCGAGCCCGACCCCCGCTTCACCGCCCAGCGGCGCTTCGCGGAGCAGTATATTAAGGACAGCGACCTGATCACCACCGTCTGGAAGATCTTCGACGTGGTGCCGCCCATCCTGCAGTCGCTGGGCAAGGTCAAGAACCCTTGGCCGAACGTGGACGCCCACTCGGGGGCTTTGCTGGTGCATTACGGCTTCAGCGAATTCAGCTACTATACCGTCCTGTTCGGCGTGAGCCGGGCCCTGGGCGTACTGGCCGCCGGCATCTGGAGCCGCGCCCTGGGTATGCCCCTGGAGCGCCCCAAATCCGTCACCAGCGAATGGATCAAAAATCAAGCTAAGTAGGCAAGTCATATGAACATACCAGCCAATCTATTCTACACCGAGGAGCACGAATGGGTGCGCATCGAAGGCAACACCGCCACCATCGGCATCACGGACTTCGCCCAGGAGCAGCTCGATGAGCTGGTCTACGTAGAGGTAGATACCGTAGGGGAGGAACTGGCCCGCCACGAAGTGTTCGGTACCGTCGAGGCGGTAAAGACCACCAGTGACCTTTTCATGCCCCTGGCCGGCAAGGTCATCGAATTCAATTCCGAGCTCGACGAGAGCGACGGCGACAATCCCACCATGGTCAACGAGGACCCCTACGGAAAAGGATGGATCGTGAAGGTGGAGCTTTCCGATCCCGACGACCGCGAGGGATTGCTGGACGCGGCGGCCTACACCGCACTGATCGGCTAAAAATATTTTGGAGTCCCGCCCACCATCCGCCGGCAACGGCGCATCTTACCCCCGAGCGAGAAAGTTCGTACAGTGGATCACCGGGGCCTACGCCCTGCTCCTGGTCTACGTCAGTCTGGCCCCGGGTCAACGGATACCGGGAATTTTCGACTGGGGCGAGCTATTTTCGCCGGATAAGATTGCACATTTTGGCGCATACGCCTTTTTTGCAGTATTATTGTCTTTCTCTATCGGGAGGGCTTCCACCGGGAAGCGGGCAGCAACGGCTGCCACGGTAGCCGCCCTGTTTGGTGTTCTCATGGAATGCCTGCAGGCGATCGCCGGGACCGGACGCGACTTCGATCCCGTGGATATGGCCGCCAACCTGATCGGAGCCCTGCTGGGAGCAGCCATCTTTTTGCTGCTCCACGCCCTGAGTAAAACCTACCGTGCTACGGCACGGACCTAGCGATAACTGTTTAAAATTTTTGCCATGGACCAACTATCTATAACAGGTGGTACCCTGGCGATCGCCTTTGTAGCCATCCTGCTCTTGTTCATCGGCCTCATCGTTCTGATGCGGAATGTGTACAAGTCACGGACCGAAAAAGGAATCGCCGGAGAATTCACCGCAGATGCCGAGAAGAACAACTCGTACATCGAGAACCGGGCGAAGTATGAGCGTGTCGACGTGTTCGGCCTCAGCTCTACCTTCTTCAACTTCGGTCTCGCCCTGGCGGTCGGACTGTCGCTCCTCGCTTTCGCCTGGACGCAGTACGATGCGGAGATCGTCATTCCGGAAGGAGCCCTGACCCTCGACGAAGAAATCGAGATGGAGCCCCCGCGGACGGCCGAACCCCCGCCCCCGCCCCCGCCCCCGCCACCCCCCGTCATCGAGGAGGTGCCGGAGGAAGAACTGATCGAAGAGGATCCGCCGGAATTCGAGGATACCTCCATCGATGAGAACACCGTGATGGACGAGGCTCCGCCGGAAGTGAAGGAGGACAAAGCTCCGCCTCCGCCCCCCCCGCCGCCACCACCACCCCCCGCTCCCGAAGTGGAGGAGATCTTCAAAGTCGTAGAGCAAATGCCGCTCTTCCCCGGCTGTGAAGACCTCGGTAGCTACGCCGAGAAGAAGGCCTGTGCCGACAAGAAGATGCTCGAGTTCATTTACGGAAACATCAAGTACCCCGCCATCGCGCGTGAGAACGGTGTGGAAGGCATGGCCGTAGTTTCCTTCGTAGTCGAAAAGGACGGTACCGTAACCGATGCCAAGGTAGTCCGGAACCCGGGTGCCAAGACCGGTGAGGAAGCCCTCCGCGTTGTGAACCTCATGAACGACAAGGGAATTACCTGGAACCCCGGTAAGCAGGGTGGACGCGCCGTTCGCGTGCAGTTCAACCTGCCGGTGAAGTTCCAGCTCGAGTAAACCCGACCTACTCCCGGCCACTTAAGTAAGCCCCTACCTCGACCGAGGTAGGGGCTTACTTGCTTTTGTGAATGTCTACTGGCCCATTACCTCGTCTACGAAGCCATACTCGAGCGCCTTTTCAGCCTTCATCCAATAGTCGCGGTCCGCGTCTTTAGCGATTTCCTCCTTGGTTCGCTTAGTATGGTGGCTCATGATGGTGTAGAGCTCGTCCTGTAACTCCTGGATGAGCCGGTAGCTGATCGCCATGTCGGCAACCTTCCCCTGCATGCCCCCTCCCGCCTGGTGGATCATGACCCTGGCGTGGGGTAGGGCGGTGCGCTTCCCCGCCTGACCGGCGCAGAGTAAAACTGCGGCCATACTCGCGGCCATACTGGTACAGGTAGTGGCTACCTCGCAACTGATGTGCTGCATCGTGTCGTAAATGCCCAGCCCGGCCGTCACCGAGCCGCCCGGGCAGTTAATGAAGAGGGTGATGTCGCGCTTGGGATCCACGCTAGCCAGAAAGAGCAGTTGCGCCTGGATCACGTTGGCTACGTAATCGTTGATCTCGGTCCCCAGGAAGATGATGCGGTCCATCATCAGCCGGCTGAACACATCCAGTTGGGCCACATTGAGCTGTCGCTCCTCGATGATGGTGGGGTTAATGGAAGCGGAGAGGATCCGACCGACGGTGTCGGGGTGCAGCCCGTGATCTAGGGTAGCGTAGCGGAGAAAATCTTGCATAACGAAGGTGTTGGACACAAGGGGTCGGCCCCCTCGCGGAGATGATAAAATCAAGTGTGATGCATCAGTTAAGCGGCCATCGGATGACGCGGCTAAGCCACACCAGGGCGTGAAAGCGGCGTCGGGGGCGCCCCCGCGCTACCCAATCGGTCACCTCCAGAAGGGTAAAGCCGAGGGGAAGGGCCGCCGGGAGTTCGGCCAGCAGTCGGTCGGGGTCCGGGCTCATAGCAGCAGGATGGAGGCGTAAATGCGGAGCCGTTCGGCGAGCGGGAGGTCCCGGCCGTCTTCGTCAAAGGTCTCGCGCAGTTGCCGACGGGCCCGGCTGACGCGGGTCTTCACGGCCCCTTCGGTAGACTGCTGTATTTCAGCGATCTCGCGTATGCTGAACCCGCTGACGGTCAGTAGCAGCAGCGCCTCGCGGGAGGCTTCGGGCAGGCCGTCGATCGCGCGGAGGAGATAGTGCAGGTCGAGGGCCAGTTCAGGCCTGGCGGGAAGCCGCGCCGACAGTTGACGCTGCCGTTCCTCCAGAAACCTTTGGTGGACCCTCGCCGAGCGCAGGCTGTTGCGTACACGGTTGTTGACGATACCGATCATGTAGGCCAGCAACCTAGATTTATCCGTCAGCCGGTCCCACTGTTCCAGCGCGCTGAGGATCGCGTCCTGCGCGATGTCATCCGCGCTGTCAAGGCCGAGCGCCCGGCTTCGACAATAGCGGGAAAAGCGCTCGTGGTGTAGCGCGTACCAGGTCATGAAGGCGGTGGCGGTATCGGGGGCGGTCATAGCGGCGGCGTTTGCTCAATAGTAACGCTGCCGGCGGAAAGGTTACATAGGATGTGCGCCACATAGGATGTGGCAAGCGAAGCAGAACTGGCAGGGTTGCTCCGGAAGACTTATCTTTGCCGACCGATTGCGGGATGTAGCGCAGCCCGGTAGCGCGCGTCGTTCGGGACGACGAGGCCGCTGGTTCGAATCCAGTCATCCCGACCCTAAGCCAGGAAGCCCCCGCTCCCTGGCTTTTTTATGGGCACCCGCGCGCCGCCGCCCTACATGTCGAAGAGCAGGGGTACGGCCAGGGTGGTCACCAGCCAGAAAATGAGACTGAGCGGGGCACCGATGCGGGTGAAATCCAGGAACTTGTAGCGGCCGGCACTGTATACCATGGCGTTGGTCTGGTAACCCACCGGCGTCATGAAGCTCGCCGAGGCGCCGATCGCGACCGTCACCAGCAACGGCAGTGGATCGAGCCCCACCTGCTCCGCCGCGGCGATGGCTACCGGAGCCAGGAGGGCCGCAGTGGCGTTGTTGCTCATGACCTCCGTGAGGATATTCGTGGCCAGGTAAAGGCCCGCGATTAGGGCATATGGACCCCAGGCGTACACTGTTCCGGTAAGCAGTGACGCGATGTCACCATCCAGGCCGCTGTTGCTCATGGCCCGGCCCAGGCTAAGGGCGCCGGCCAGGAGGAAGACGATCTTCCAATCGATGGATTCGTAGGCCTCCGACATGGTCACGGCCCGGCCGAGCACCAGCACGCAGACGCCCAGCAGGGCAGCGATGCTGATCGGGAGCAGGTTGGCGGTGGCCAGCACGATCACCCCGAGGATGAGCAGACTGACGAAGATGAAGCGTCCCCGGTTGAAATCGGTGATCGCATCGGTCGATAGCAGGATGAACGGGCTGTCCTGCTGCTGTTCCACGTGTTGCAGTTCGGAGACGTAGTGGCTCTTGACTTCCGCGAGGATAACGTCGCCCGGGGTCAAGGCCACCTTGTAGAGTTGCTCGTGGAGGGTTTCCTCGCGTTGCCGGATGGCGAGGGGGACGGCCCGGAAGCTGCGGCGGAAGTCGACCTCGCGCAGGGTCTTGCCCACGAATTCAGAATTGGGGGTCACGACCAGCTCCACCAGGCTGCTATTGTCGCGTTCCAGGCCGGTGCCCATCACGCGTACGCTCCCACTGTTGTCGACGAGGCGCACCCAGTCCTTCAGGTTAAGGATCTTCTTGCGGTCGCAGCGGACCTTGAGGGTGTCGCCCTTGACCAGTCGAAAGTCACCCGGGGGCAGGACGAAGGACTGTTCCTCGCGGCGCACCTCGATAATGTCCATGTCGAGTTCCCGCACGAGGGGCGAATCCATAATGCGGCGCCCGGCGAGATCGGGGTGGTCGAGGATCACGATTTCGGCCAGGTAATCATGGAGGGCAAATTTCTCCTCCAGGTCATCGTCACTGTCGCGGTCCGGAAGCAGGCCCGATCCGAAGTAGGTAAGGTAAATGGCGCCCACTCCCAGCAGGACCAGCCCGATCGGCGTGAGGGTGAACATGCTCAGTCCCGACAGCCCGTGGGTCACCGCCACGCCGCTCACGAGGATGTTGGTGGAAGTGCCGATCAGGGTACATAGGCCACCGAAAATGCTGGCGTAGGAGAGGGGGATCAGGAGCTTGGAAGCTTTGATCTTGGCGGTAGCCGCGATGCGGATCACCACGGGGATGAAGACCGCTACGACGGGGGTATTATTGATGAAGGCCGAGCAGACGGCCACCACGCAGATGAGAATGAAGAGCGCTTTCTTCGGGCGGCTGCGGAAGCGGGCCGCCATGCCGCCGGCTACCTGCTGCAGGGCGCCCGTCTTGAGCAGGGCGGCCGAGAGCACGAACATGAAGGCCACGGTGAGGGTGGCATCGTTACTGAAGCCGGCCAGCCCCTCCTGCGGGGTGATCACGCCGCCCACCACGAGCGCCACGATGATGAGCATGGCGATCAGGTCGACCGACAGCCACTCCGTAACGAAGAGTATGACGGCCCCGAGAGCAACGATGAGGGTAACGGAAGCGGGGGTGAGCATGGCGGCGCGAAGATACACTGCCGGGCCCACCCCCGGCCGCCATTAAAACTGCTGGTAAATGTTGCGCAGGTCGGCGTTGGTCTCGGCGGCCTTGATGGATTCCAGGCTGGTGCCCATTTCCATGATCAGCTTATTGAGCATATCGGGGTCGGCCATCTCCTCCACCCGGTCGGAGAGGGTGGTGCGCAGGTCGCTGATGGCCTTCGTCGCGGCCAG
Organism: Lewinella sp.; assembly: GCA_041746055.1. Classification (GTDB taxonomy): domain Bacteria; phylum Bacteroidota; class Bacteroidia; order Chitinophagales; family Saprospiraceae; genus Neolewinella. Next base: position 12,915 of record JBGTHX010000537.1, read on the forward strand.
TCGGCGCCAGGGGCTTTGCGACTGGTCCAGGGCGATCTCCTTGAGGCGCTCCACGCCGGTCGTCTGGTCGGCGGACTCCCCCTTCGCCAGCAGGCTCTGGTAGGCGGTGTAGAGTCCTACGGCTCCGTATCCGTCGGCCCCTTCGAGGCGATCCTCAAAGTAAGGCAGCTTGGTCACGTCGCCGGCTTCGCTGTACAGGTTGGCAAGGGCTCCGCTGATGTCCTGGTTATCGATCTCCTCCAGCTGGGCGGCGGCACGGGTTGCCGCTACGGGGTCGGTGGCTACTAGCGCCTGCAGACCGGCGGCCACTACGGAGTAGGGCTGGGCCTCCATAGCGGAGCGGGCGATCTCGGGCAGTTGATCATCCTCAAGCTGGGTCAGGAAGTCGATGGCCCCGGCCCGTACCTGGGAGCGGGGGTCATTGCGGGCGATCTCCCGCAGCAGATCAAATTGGGCGGCGGTGGGGGTCTCCAGGCTTTGGAGGGCCACGCCGCGGATGGCGTAGAAGGTGTCCTGCAGGGCGGCGGTAAGCACCTCCTCCTTCAGCGCTTCGTTGCCGCTCATCGCACCGACGGCGGCCACGGCCTCGTAGCGGTCCAGAAAGGCCGGGGCGTAGCGGAACTGGGCCCCGAGCTCCTCCGGGGATTTCTGGTAATCGTACTCCGCCAGCAACTGGTGCTGGGGATCGAAGACCACCACGTCGGGCTGGGCCGAAGCTTCGAAGGTGAAGGTCTGGCTACGCTGGTCGACGGTCACGCGGTGCCGCTGGGCGATGCCGTTGACGTACACGTCGATGTCTACCGGGATCTTGAAGACGGCCGGCACGTCGTTGGCGGTGTCCTGTAGTTGCTCCACGTTGACGGATATGCTGCCATCGGAGTAATCCGTGGTGATGCGCAGGCGGGGATGTCCCGCCTTCAGATACCACTGGTCGAAGAACCAGGCGAGGTCCTCTCCGGTGGTGTCCTCGAAGGCCATGCGCAACTCCTCGATCTCAACCGGGGAGAACTTGTTGCGCTCCAGGTAAGCCTTCAGGCTGCTGAAAAAGGCTTCGTCGCCGACGTAGCTGCGCAGCATGTGCAGCACGGAGCCGCCCTTATTGTAACTGTGGGCGTCAAACATGGCCTCCTTATCGGGGTAGTCGTACCAGATGAGCTCGTGGGGCGGACTGTTCTGCACCGAGCCGAAGTAACCCTGCCACTCCTCGAGCAGGTGGTAATCGGCGGCGTCGCGACCGTGCCGGTGCTCCATCCAAAGGTATTCGCTGTAGTTGGCGAAGCCTTCGTTGAGGGTCAGCTGGGCCCAGCTTTCGCAGGTCACCAGGTCGCCGAACCAGTGGTGGAACATCTCGTGGGCCACGATCTTTTCGTTCAGGTCCACGTCGATCAGTCCGCGGTCGGTGCCGTTCATGAACTCGCCGAACACGACGGCGGTGGTATTCTCCATGGCGCCGCTCACGTAGTCGCGCACGGCTACCTGGCTATATTTGGGCCAGGGGTAGGCTACGCCGGTGATTTCGCTGAAGAAGCTGAGCAGCTCCGGGGTATGGGGGAAGATGGATTTAGCGTAGTCGGCGTATTCCGGTTCCATATAGTAGTTCACGGGGATGCCGTTCCAGTCCTCGTCCTCGACCACTTCGAAGTCGCCGACCACCAGCGCGAAGAGGTAGGGCGCGTGGGGCAGGTCCATCTTCCAGTAGTCGGTACGCATGCCGTCACCGGCGGGCTCGGAGCTGACGAGGGTACCGTTGGAGAGGGTCTTGAAGTGGTCCTCCACGGTCACGTAGATCTCCTCGGTGCAGCGCTCGTTGGGTTTGTCGATGGTGGGGAACCAGCGGCTGTTGTTTTCGGTTTCGCCCTGCGTCCAGATCTGCCGGGGCTTGTCGCCGTCCTCACCGCGGGGGTTGATGAAGAACAGTCCCTTATCGGAGGTGATGGCGCCCCCGGCCGTTCCTGCCTCGTGGGGGGTGGCGGTATAGTCGAGCACCACGGTGAATTCTTGGCCGCGGGTGTAGGTCTTGTCGAGCTGGATGGTCACCTGCTGCTTGTCGCCCCCGTAGGCGTACTCGAGGGGCTTACCGTTGGCGGTGGTGATGGAGTTGAAAGTGAAGTTCTTGGCGTCCAGGGTCACTTCGGTGCTGGGCCGGAAGATCGGCTTCAGGCGCAGCGTGGCCTTGCCCATCACCATTTCCTTCTCCCAGTCGAAGCGGACTTCCAGCTTCGTGTGCAGCAGGTCGTTGACGCGGTTAAAGGCAATGGCCCGGGGGGGCGGGGGAGTGATGATCTCTTCATTGGTGGCGGGGCTCACGGTCAGGGTGTCCAGGTTCCGCGTCTCCGTATAGGCGGTATCTGATGACGTGGCGGGCCCGGCGGGGGCCGGCGTGGTGGTGGCGGTGCGGGTGGTATTGCAGGCCGTAACCAGCAGCAGGGCGGCCAGCAGACTCGGGAGGGTCAGTCGTTGCATCAAAGCTTACTTTAAGCCAATAGGACGCGGCAGGGCAGCAAATGTTTTGGGGGCGGGCCCGCGGGTGCCGGGGTTTTCGGCCCCGGCTATCCCTTGTCCTCTCCGCGACGACCGTGGCGACGGTCGTGCTTGCGGTCCTTGCGTTCGGCCTTCAGGGCTTCGCGCTTACCCTCCATGGACTGGGCGAATTCGAGGTCCAGGGCCTTGGTGAGGCGCTCGGTGTGATCGGTGTCGCCGCGCTCGGCGCGCTGGGCGCTGACGGAGCCTGCGGCCAGGACGAAAAGGAAAGAAAAGAGGATCGCTTTAGTAGCTTTCATGGCGGTTTGGTTTGGATGATGAATAGTCGGACGGGCTCATCCCGTCGTTTGATACAAAAGTGCCACCCCGACCTACCTCCCCCAATATTATTCAATGAACGGCCTGTTGTCCTCAACGAACGGCTGCTGCCGACCTTCCCCGCCGGGTCCGGGCAACCGATCTTTCTCCGGGGGAAAGACTAAAGCCTTCGCGGATGATACTACAGGCCCTCGCCTGGATGGCGGTGTGGGCCCTGGTGTCCCTCATCCTGGGAGGCGACCTGGATACCCCCGGCCGCTCCCTGGGCCGCCTGCTTCCCCTGCTGATCGCGGCCGTGCTGGTGGGGGGGATCGGCCTGGAGAACGTCCGCAAGCGGCTGGAGCTCCTGTATCCCGGTCGCCACACGCTGGCCGTAGCGGCCGGTGAGGACACCTTCCGTGTCGAACTGAAACTGCAGCTGGTATGAGTGTACTCAACTCCCTGATCGTTGACGACGAGGAACTGGCCCGCCGCCTGGTGCTGCTGCGGGAGCCGCCCGCCGTGATCCTCACCACTGCCTACAGCGACTATGCGCTGGAGGGCTTTGAACTGGACGTGGTGGATTACCTGCTCAAACCCTTCTCCTTCGAACGCTTCGTGCGCGCGGTCAGCAAGGCGAGGGATTACCGCTTTCCCCCGGATTCCGGCACCCGCCCCGGCACCGGCGTTCCCGCCTACCTGCTGGTGCAGGCCGACCGCAAGACCTACCGTGTCGCCTACGAAGACATCCTATACATAGAGAGCCTCCGTGAATACGTGGCCTATCACACCCCCAAGGGGCGCATCGTGGCCCTGGGCTCCCTCAAACAACTGGAGGAGGAGCTGCCCCCGGGCTTCCTGCGGGTACACAAATCATTCATCGTAGCCACGGACAAGGTGGAGGTGCTCGACGGCAACCAGCTGCACATCGGCGCCGCGCTGATCCCCATCGGCGGCAGTTACCGGGAGGCCGTGAAGGGACGCCTCTTCGACGCCGAACCCTGAGGCCTTCGCGGGCGATATATGGGCATGGCCCATTATCTGCTCTTCTACGAAACCGTCGACGGCTACGTCGACAAGCGACAGCCCTACCGCGATAGCCACCTGCGCCTCGCCAAGGAGTACCGCGAACGCGGCGAACTGGTCATGGCCGGCGCCTACGCCGATGCCGACGGCGCCCTGCTCATCTTCGAGGGCGACAACGACAACGTGGCCCGCAGCTTCGCCGAAGCCGATCCCTACGTGCGGAAAGGGCTGATCACCAAGTGGTGGATTAAGGAGTGGAAGGTGGTGGTTTAGTCGGGTAGTAGGATAGTCGGGTAGGACGGTAGTCGGGTAGTACGGAGGTAATTTGGTAATGTGGTACGATATGGCAGGCTGCGATTTTGACACCCGATACCTAATACCTGACACCCGCTCCAGATATCAGATGAGGCTTCGTACCTCGCCGCATCCGATGACTTCCGCTAACCCGCAACCCGAAACCCGCCTACCTTCGCCAGATGCACATCATACCCGCCATAGACCTGATCGACGGTAAATGCGTACGCCTGACCCAGGGGGATTACGCCCAGAAGACCATCTACAACGAAGACCCGCTGGCCGTAGCCCGCGAGTTCGAGGCGGCGGGACTCGAGCGACTGCACGTAGTGGACCTCGACGGCGCGCGGGGCGGGGGCATCGTCAACCATAAGGTGCTGGAACGGATCGCGGGGGGTACCACGCTGAAGATCGACTGGGGCGGCGGCATGAAAAGCGACGAAGACCTGCGCGTAGCCTTCGAAGCGGGGGCCCACCAGGTAACGGGCGGCACCATCGCGGTCAAACAGCCGGAGGTATTCCTGGGGTGGCTGGAGCGCTACGGGCCGGAACGCATCATACTGGGGACGGACGTGCACGGCGACAAGATTGCGGTAAGCGGTTGGGAGGAAGCCAGCGACCGGGAGCTGTTCGAGTTCCTGGCCGATTACGTGGACAGGGGGGTGCGCTACACCATCTGTACTGACGTAAGCAAGGACGGCCTGCTGCAGGGCACGGCCCGCGAGTTGTACGCCCGCATCCGCCGGGAACAGCCTGACGTAAAGCTGATCGCCAGCGGCGGGGTGACCACCACCGACGACCTGGATGCGCTGGCGGCGCTGGACTGCTACGGGGTGATCGTCGGGAAGGCGATCTACGAAGGTAGAATCCCCCTGGAGGAGCTTGTGCGCTACTAAGCTTTGGTAAGGAACATCTGGACAGGTACCACAGCTTTCCGGCATCACCGGCGTACTGCCGGGGGAGGTACAACGGCGCTGTTAAAATGTGCGGCCGGGTAATATGAACGCCCGGATTCGGTTCAGTAGATGATTCTCCTCCCTGATGGAGGGAATCAGATATTCCCCCCGCATCGCCCTCTATTGGGGGCGATGCGATTTCTGTGGCGGTGGGCCGGATAGCGACCCTCCTACGAATATCCGCCTGTGGGACGCCACTGAAGGGCTGCCCGTACTGAAGCACTAGGCCGGCCTACTTACCTTTGCGGGCATGACCCTCAGCTATCCCGGCGGGCCCCTGGAGGGGCACCTGCGCCTCACCGGTTCCAAATCCATCGCCAACCGCGCCCTCCTGATCCGCGCCCTCACGCCGGGCGGCTTTACCATCCACGGACTGGCGGCAGCCGACGATACCGTACGCCTTCAGCGGCTGATCGAGAGTAATGAGGAGGTGCTGGACTGCGGGCCAGCGGGTACCACCTACCGCTTCCTCACCGGTTACCTGTGTCGACGCCGCGGCACCCAGCTGCTCACGGGTAGCGAGCGGATGAAGGAACGGCCCATCGGAATACTGGTCGATGCCCTCCGCGAGCTGGGTGCCGACATCGAGTACGCCGAACGGGAGGGCTATCCCCCGCTGCGGATCGGCTACAGCGCCCTGGACAAGAGCGACCGTATCGGTATCGCCGCCGATACCAGCAGCCAGTACATCTCTAGTCTGCTAATGCTGGCGCCCACGCTGCCGACCGGACTGAAACTGACCCTCGAGGGGGAGATCGTAAGCCTGCCCTACATCAATATGACGCTGGCCCTCATGGGGTACTTCGGGATCCACCACCACTGGGAGGGGCAGACGATCGTCGTGAACCCTCAGTATTACCAGGCGCGCGACTTCACGGTGGAAGCGGACTGGTCGGCCGCCAGCTACTACTACAGCCTGGCCGCCCTGGCGGGCTCGGCGGACCTCCGCATCGACGGCTTATTTGCCGACAGCCTGCAGGGGGATGCCGTGGTGCACAAGCTGTACGAGGAATTCGGGGTCACCACCACCTTCACCGAAAGCGGCGCGCGGCTGCAGAAAACGGCCGGTACGGAAGCTCCGGCCCTCTTCGAGCACAACTTCGTGGAGTGCCCCGACGTAGCCCAGACCCTGATGGGCACCTGCGCCGGACTCGGCGTCCAGGGGCTCTATTCGGGTTTACAGACCCTGTTCATCAAGGAGACCGACCGCGTTAAGGCGATGAAGACGGAGCTGGGGAAAGTGGGCGTCAGTCTCTACAAGCTTCCCGCGCGAATGGCGGAGAAGACGGGTATCCAGTACTTCGGCCAGGAGGGGGAAGCCGACTTCGCGGCGGGGTCCCCCTCCTTCGCCACCTACCACGATCACCGCATGGCCATGGCCCTGGCTCCCCTGGCGATCCTGCACCCGGTGACGATCGAGCAGCCGGAGGTGGTGGATAAAAGCTATCCCGATTTTTTTGCGGATTTGGTGGGCCTGGGCTTTACCTGGCAGTAGTCCGGTATCTTAGCATCATGGCCCGCACCCGCAAGACCGGCGAGCAACGCAGCACCCTCCACCTGAACGGCATCCCCGTACCGCTGCGCGTCATCACGGAGCGGGGCCGGCGGTCGACCATTGCCTCCGTGCGGCAGCGGGCGCTGTACATCCGCCTGCCCGCGGGGCTTAGGCCCCAGGAGCGGGAATCGCGTCTCGCCGAGATGATCGCGTGGGCCCGCCGTACCGCCGCCGAAAAGCCCGAGGCCTTCGCCCACTTCGTGCCCCCGCCGCCCGCCAGTG
>JBGTHX010000538.1:0-5530 GCA_041746055.1 Lewinella sp.
GACCGCGAAGGCGACACCACCAGCCTGGCCTACGGCACATCCTTCGCGGTCGGTAGCCGCAGCTTCGCGCTGGCGGTCGATCCCCAGAACGTACCCGCAGATCCGGAAGCCATTTACCAGGTGAATGTGATGGACCCCGCCGTCGTCGCCGCCGGCTACAGCGGAGCACTCGACGTACGGCAGGTGGAACGCTCCGGCGTGGTAACCCTGTCGATGACCGACCCCACCCCCGCCAAGGCGAAGGACATCCTGAACGCACTCGTTACCGTCTATGAGCAGCAGATCGTAGAGCAGCAGAGCCAGACCGGCGGCCTGACCCTGGCCTTCCTCGAAGAGCGCCTCGAATACGTGACCGACGAACTCTACGAAGTGGAAACAAACGTCGTCAGATTCAAGCAGGAGGCCAATCTGACGGTCGACCTCCAGACCCAGGGGTCCAATTACCTGAACCAGATGAACGAGGCCGACGCCCAGCTGGCCGAACTGCAGGTGCGCAAGGAACTCATCGAAGACATCCGCGATAACCTCACCAAGGACGAAGAAAACTTCGAGACGCTACCCGTCTCCTCGGAGATCATCTCCGGTGTGCTGGCCCCGCTCATTACCGAATACAACACCCTGATCTTCGAGCGCAGCCAGCGGCTGGAATCGGTCACGGCCGACCACCCTCTCGTATCCACCTATACGGAGCGGCTGGCGGACCTGAAGCGGAGCATCCTGCGCAGCGTGAACTCCCTGCTACGGGAAACCACCGAGCGGGTAATCAAGATCCAGGAGCGTATTGCCCCCCTCCAGGTCCAGATGACCCAGATGCCCGAGAACGAGCAGCGCCTGCTGCAGATCATGCGGCAACAGGAGATCAAGCAGAACCTCTTCATGTTCTTGCTCACCAGGCGGGAAGAGGCCGCCCTCACGATCGCCGCCCAGGTGCCCAATACCCGCATCATCGATCGCGCCAGTGCCGGTTCGTTTCCCATTTCCCCGAACAAACCGGCCATCTACCTGCTCGCCATCGGTATGGGACTCTTCATTCCCGGCAGTCTGGTTTTCCTGCGTGAGTTGCTGGGTACCCGCATCGGCTCGGAGAAGGAGATCACCAAGTACATGCCCTACCCCGTCGTAGGCCGCATCATTAAGACCAACAGTCACCACCAGGTGATCGTCACCAAGTCGAACCGCAACGGCGCCGCCGAGGCCTTCCGCCTGTTGCGGACGAACCTCGGCTTCCTGCTCCCCAACGACCAGTCTTCGGTGATCCTCGTCACTTCGAGCGTGAGCGGCGAGGGCAAGAGTTTTATCTCCACTAACCTGTCGGCAGCCCTGGCGCTGTCCAGAAAGCGGGTGGTGGTCGTAGGGCTCGACATGCGGAAACCGAAACTGGCGGAGATGATCTCCAAAGAAAAGCTCGATCATAAGGCGGTCGGCTTGTCCAATTACCTGATCGGTAAAGCCAGCTATGAAGAGATCATCCGCCCCACCACCCAGGAGGGTCTGCACTTTATTACCAGCGGTCCGCTGCCCCCTAACCCGGCGGAACTGCTGATGGAGACCCGCATGGCCGGCCTCGTGAACCAGCTGCGTCAAGACTACGACATCGTCGTGCTGGATGCCCCACCGGTAGGGGTGGTGACGGACGGTCTGCTCATGAAGGAGTTCGTCAACGTGACGCTCTTTATCACCCGCATTAACGTAACGCCGAAAAAGAGTATCGGCTATATAAACGAGATGATCGAGGCGGGTAAGCTCCCCCGCGTGAACCTCGTCATCAACGGTATTGACCCCAAGGCCTCCTACGGCTACGGATACGGCTACTACGAGTAAGGGATTGCAGGCCTTCGAAAAACTTAGCGCCCGCGCGCCCCAGCTGTTCAAGTGGGGCAAGCTCCTCAGCGTGACGGGCGGCGCCCAGGCGATCATCCAGGGTGCCGGCTTCGTAAGCGGCATCTTCATTATCCGGATGCTCTCCACGGACCAGTACGCCTACTATACGCTGGCGAATACGATGCTGGGCACCATGGTGGTTTTGGCGGACGGGGGCATTTCCGCCGGCGTGATGTCGGAGGGCGGTAAGAACTGGCGGAACAAGGCCGAGCTCGGCAAAATCCTCGCGACCGGCATGCAGATGCGCCGGCAGTTCGCCATCGGCAGTCTGGTGGTGTCGGTCCCCATTCTCTACTATCTGCTGCAGGACCAGGGTGTGCTCTGGTGGCAATCGATCCTACTGATCCTCTGCCTCATCCCCGTATTCTGGGCGCAGTTGTCGGGCTCCCTGCTGCAGATCGTCCCGAAGCTGCATCAGGACATCAATGACCTGCTGAAGATCAACGTTCGGATCAACGTGCTGCGGCTGCTGCTTACCATTCCGGTGCTGCTGCTGTTTCCGTTCGCCTCCGTAGCCATCCTGGCCTCGGGCGTCAGCCAGATCCGCGGGAACCTGCAGTTCCGAAAAATTTCGCTCCGGAAGGCGGACTGGCAGACGGAACCCGACGATTACTACCGCCAGCGCATTCTGAAGAGCGTCAAGCGGCTCCTGCCCGGTAGCATCTACTACTGCGTTTCCGGCCAGATCACCGTGTGGCTCATCGCCATCTTCAGCGATACGGAGAGTATCGCCCAGATCGGGGCCCTCTCCCGGCTGATGATGCTGCTGACGCTGCTGCGCATGCTGGTGGATATGCTCATCATCCCGCGCTTTGCCCGCTTGCCGGCGATCCGCAGCGTTATCATGTCGCGCTTCTTTTTGGTCCTCGGCCTGCTGATGTTGGTGTCGCTGGCCATCGTGACGGCGGTGTGGTTGTTCCCGTCCTTCTTCCTGTGGATCCTCGGCAACAACTACCAGGATCTGGAAACGGAAATCGTGCTGATGTCGATCGGCAGTTGCCTGACCCTCATGTCGGGCGTGGCGCACGTACTGACCTCGTCGCGGGGATTGATCCCCAACCCCTACGTACTCATCTCCACTACGATCCTGAGCCAGGTCTTCGTGCTCTACTTCCTGGTGGATTACACTACCCTCTCCGGAGTAATTCTTTTTTCCGTTTATTCCGGGGTGCTTACCCTGCTGTACCGCATTCTTGATTTTCTTTACCGGACCCTCGTGCGAAAAGAGGTCGACAATGCAGAGGATAGTGAATCTTTAACCCCCACCACCTGAATTCGCGTCGCCCCTCGCGGGACCGGCGTTGATCTGCCTTTGCTTACGCTATGAAGATTATGACTACCCTCGCGGAACGCGAGTATTTTCTCGGTCTAGCCGCTCTCCTGAATTCCATGGTCCACTTCGGCACCTACGTCGATAAGGTGATCGTCGGCTACCGTGACGGACTGCCCGACTGGCTACCCCCACTGACGCCCTCGCGCTTTGGGCAGAGCTTTACCACCCAGAGTGGCCTCGAAGTCGAGCTGGTGGAACTCAACGGCAGCCTGCATATGGTCCACGAGAAACCCAAGTGGTTTCTTCACGTCACTGAAGTGCTGGCCCCGGACGCCACCGAATACTTTTTCTTCGATTCGGATATCGTGATCAATAACCGGATGGCCTTCTACGGGGAGTGGGTCGAAGAGGGGGTGGCTATCTGCGGCGACGTGAACTTCATCTTTGACCGCCGCCACCCCATCCGGAAGAAATGGGCCCGCATCGCCCGCGAGGGAGGACGGGAGATTGTAAATGAACTTGACGAGTACTACAACAGCGGCTTCCTGGGCTGGACCCAGGAGACGAAAGGCTTCATCCAGGACTGGAACGACGCCTTCGCGCTGCTGACGCCCTACAGTGGCAACATGCACCAATTCCGCGTATTCGACCGGTCGGCTATCGTCCTGAGCACCAACCAGGATTCACTGAACCTGGCCGCGATGATCACCCAGGAGCCGATCTCCCTGCTGGGCCCCGACAGTATGGGCTTCGCGTACGGGCTGCGGCTCATGCACCACCCCATCGGCCCGAAGCCCTGGACGCGGAAGTTCGGCACCGAGTTCCTGAACGGAAAGCCCCCGCGGGAATCAGACCTCATCTTCTGGGAGTACGTCAACGGAAGCCAGCTGAGCCCCCTGGCCGACAGCAAGGTGAAGTACATGCAGCGACTGTGCAAACTGCTCCGCTTCGGCGCCCGCATCTACAAGAGTGTCGGATAGGCGTGCCAGACCGAATTCTTTTTATCTGTGGTTCCCTGGCTCCCGGCGAGGACGGCGTCGGCGACTACACCCGCCGACTGGCGTCCGAACTCAAGACCCGCGGTGTCACGCTGCAACTGGTCGCCGCGTTCGATAAGGCGGTCGACACCCTGACGGAGGAAGTACAACCCGAAGGGGACCACTTCCTGCCCTGCATCCGTATTCCCTACGCCACCCCCGCCGCCCAGCGGATGGAATACCTGCAGGAAATCATCGATGCCTTTAATCCCGGGGTGGTCAGCCTCCAGTACGTGCCCTACTCCTTCAGTCCGTACGGCATCCCCCTGCGGTTCATCGGGGCACTCGGCGCACTCCCCTACCGCGGGCGCTGGCACGTGATGTTCCACGAACTGTGGATCGTTCACCGGGGGCTGCGGACGCCAAAAGGTTTTATCGTGTCTACCCTGCAGCGGCTTTCCGTGGCCGTTACGGGCTACTCCCTCCGCCCCGAAGTGGTGCATACGCACATCCCCAGCTACCGAAAGAAGCTGCGCGGAGTAGCTATCCAGGCCCTGCCCCTCCCCCTTTTCGCCAATATCGGACCGCGTCAGAACGGGGCTGTTCCGGCACGCGACATCACCACCTTTCGCGCCGGCTTCTTCAGCCAGCTGATCGTGGAGCGCACCCTCGATTCCCTACACGAACTGCGGGACTGGGTAGCCGGCCAGGGCCATCAGCTCGAAATACTGCTCCTGGGCGGGGGCAAATCAAAAATTTCAGAGGCGCGGAAGGTGCTGCAGCGGGAGTTGCCGGCCGCGCGGATCGTCACCCCCGGCTTTCTCGCCGCCGAGGACCTCAGCGACCGGCTGCGTTCCCTCGACCTGGGCATCACGCCGGTTGACCATCACCTCGTAGGTAAAAGTGGCACGGTATCCGCTTTTCTGGTCCACGGCGTGCCGGTGCTCGCCCCCTACCTCACGGAAAGCGGTCCGGGCTTCTTCGACGCGGGTCTGGGAGCCGCCGTTTTTCAGCGGTTCACCCCCGCGAACCTGGCGGCCGCCCGCGCGGCCGTTGGCCGGATCGACACCACCTCCCTCTCCTCGGCCGGAGCCGCTACCCGATTTATGGCGGACCTGGACCTGCGGGTACGGGCCGGTTCGCGGAACTGATTACTATCCCCATGATTATTGTCTCCCACCCCACCGGTAACTCGAATTCACGCGCCGTCCTGGATGGACTGCTGGATCGGAACCTGTTGCTGCGTTTCCACACCTCCATCGCTACCTTTCCCGGCAACGTATGGGATAAGGCCGGCCAGTTTCCACCCCTCGCCGAATTTGACCGCCGCCGCTTCCGGAAGGAACTGGAGCCGTACACCCGGCAGCACCCCCTCCTCGAACTGGGCCGGCTGGCCGCC
>JBGTHX010000539.1:0-9363 GCA_041746055.1 Lewinella sp.
CGCGCGCTCAAGGATTATTATGTCTGCCGCGTGAGCCGTGAACTGAGTAATGTGATCCGAAAGGACGTGTTAAGCGGGAGGGCCAAATTCGGGGTCAGCGACGATGGAAAGGAACTTTATCAGGTCGCGATGGCCCGGGCGATCGAGCCGGGCGACTGGCGCGCCGACTACTACCGGGGCCACACCCTGCTGCTGTCCCTGGGGATGGCCACCCCCGAGCAGTTGCTCGCCCAGCTTTACTCCGATGACCGCCACGATCCCTTCAGCAGTGGCCGGCAAATGGGCGGTCATTATGCCAATCGCACCGTCGACGGGGAAGGCAACTGGCTCGATGCCACCGAAAAATTCAACCTGAGTAGCGCCACCAGCCCCACCGCCGGCCAGATGGCACGCGGCTTCGGACTGGCCTTCGCCTCCCGTCTCTTCCGCCTCGACGGAGAACTGCCCTCGGAAGGATTCTCCCGCGATGGCAATGAAATATCGTGGACCGAGATCGGGGATGCCTCCACTAGCGAGGGCATCTTCTGGGAAACGATGAACGCCGCGGGCGTGACCGGGGTGCCCATGATCTGCACGGTGGTTGACGATGGCTTCGGTATCTCCGTACCCGTAGAGTTACAGACTACTAAGGGCAGTATCAGCAAGGCACTGGCCGGGCTGCAGCACGAGAAGGACACCAACGGCATCGACATCCACTGCGTCAAAGGTTGGGATTATCCGGCCCTGGTGGAGTTGTACCCGAAAGTTGCGCGGCAGACCCGCAAGCGGCACCGGGCCGCCCTGATCCACGTGCAGGAGCTCACCCAGCCGAACGGGCACAGCACCAGCGGCAGCCACGAGCGCTACAAGTCAGCAGAGCGACTGGAGTGGGAGCAGCAATGGGACTGTCTCGCGCAGTTCCGCCACTACCTTATCGCCACCGGCGTGGCCGAACCCGCCGAGCTCGACGAGATGGACCGTCGCGCCAAGAAGGAGATCGCTGCCGCCCGCAAGAAGGCCTGGGAAAATTTAAATGCCCCCCGTAAGGTCGGCCGCGATGAACTACTGAATCTGCTGCCCGCCGAGGCCGACCGGTCGGACGAGATCCGCGCATTCGCCGGCGAGGTGAAGCGGATGGCCCAGCCCCTGCCCTCGGAACTCATCGATGCGGTCCGCCGCCTCCGGTTCAAATTGGGTGGGGAACTGCCCCGTACCCTGGGCGACTGGCTGCGCGACGCCGATCTCGAGCTCCGCGGCAGCAAATCGGCTAACCTGCTCAGCAATACCCCGAAATCGCCCCTGCGCGTCGGCGGAGTGCCGGCCAGCTTTCAGGAGGGCGCAAAGCCGCTACCCGGCTACGAAATCCTGCAGCACTTCTTTACGGCCAAATTCGGCGAGCGCCCGGAACTCTTTGCCTTCGGCGAGGACGTCGGGGAGATCGGTGACGTAAACCAGGGGTTCGCCGGCCTCCAGGATACTTTTGGAAGCCACCGCGTATTCGATACCGGTATCCGGGAATGGTCCATCCTCGGACAGGCCATGGGAATGGCGATGCGCGGACTGCGTCCCATCGCCGAGATCCAGTATCTCGACTACATCTACTACGGCCTGCCGATCCTGACCGACGACGTAGCCACGCTCCGCTGGCGCACCAACGGTATGCAGGCCTGTCCGCTGATCGTACGCACCCGCGGCCACCGCCTCGAGGGTGTGTGGCACAGCGGCTCCTACCTTTCGCCCCTGATCGGCAGCCTACGAGGGATGCACCTGTGCGTGCCGCGCAACATGGTCCAGGCGGTGGGTATGTACAATACCCTCCTCGACGGCGACGACCCCGCGCTCGTCATCGAAGTGCTTAACGGCTACCGACTCCGAGAGCCGGAACCTGCCAACTTGTTGGAATTCCGGGTTCCCCTCGGCGTACCCGAGCGACTGACGGAAGGGGAAGATCTGACCATCGTCACTTACGGCGCCTGCGTACGCCCCTGCCTGGAGGCCGCTTCTCTGCTGCAACAGCGCGGCATTTCCGCCGAAGTGATCGACCTGCAGACCCTACTCCCCTTCGATCTCGAGCACCGCATCAAGGGCTACCTCTCGCGCACCAACCGCTTGCTGATCGTCGACGAGGATATGCCCGGTGGCGCCTCTGCCTACATTGAGCGTGAGATCGTCGAGGGGCAACGCGCCTTTCGGCTGCTTGACGCGCCGGTACGCACCCTTACGTCCACCGTGCACCGTCCTGCCTACGCCGACGACGGCAACTACGTCAGCAAGCCCCAGACGATGGACGTCGTCGAAGCGGCCATGGACCTAGTTGGGTTTTAATCCAGCTTCGCTCGTTCAACAATTCCTACACAATCCAACCCTTTTCCCGGGCATGGGCGGCGGCCTCTTCGTACGAACCCACCAACTTCACATTGATGTCGCTCATTCCCTCGATCATGGATTCGATCCGCTGCGCCCGCTCCTCGTGCTGCACGTCGCGGATGTAGATACAGAGGATACGGTCGGGATTATTGAGAGCCGCCTCGAGATAGATGTCGGTGTCGTGCTCGCCGCTGTCGCCGAGCAGGATGAACGGCAGGTGGGGATAGGTAGTCAGGATCTTGTCGACCATATCCGCCTTGTGGGTCTTGTAGGAGGTTTCGATGTCCTCGGAGGGGAGGCCGAAATCGCGCAGGAGAATGGGACCGCGCGGCAGGTGGTTCAGGTGGAGGAAATCGAGGAGCAGATCGTACAGATTCCACGGACTATTGGACACGTAGAAGAAGGGATTGTAGCCCTTGGCATCCGGACCGCCCTGCAGGGCTTCGTAGAAATCCGACACCCCCTTGAAGCTGCGGCGATTGGCGGCATTCTTCAGGAGGGTGTGCATCATCGTCCTCAGTTTGAAGCGGCTGGTGACGTCGGTCTGTAGAATGGTATCGTCGATGTCGCTGATGATCCCGAATTCGGCATCCTGCGGTACTACTACGTCGGCGTGCGAAACGTGATTGACCGGCCCGTCGCTGGGTGTGCTCACCACCCTGATCGTAGCCTCCTGCCACAGGGCATCATCGAGGTGGGGCGCTTCCTCGGGAGCGCACTCGTGCTCGATCTGGAAGTAGCCCTCGCTGTCGGTGGTCCGCTGGAAGGTGTGCCCGCCCCAGGTGATCTCCACCTCCGCGCCGCCGATCTCGCGGCTGTTGAAGCGCTTGAAGTTGTTGACGAGGTTGTGCCAGAGCTGGTCGCGCTCATTGCGGCTGATCCCCTTGTCACGAAGTATCCGTCCGGTCAGATAGAGGTAGTCCAGCCGTCCGAACCCAACGTAGTTGGCGACGTCGACGGGCTTATCCTGTCCCCAGCGGAGGCGGTCTACTAGATTGTCCCACTCGCGGTGGACGTCCTTGGTCAGTTCGGTGAGGGCGTTGTTAAGACTCATGCCTGAAAAATCGGCCAGCGCACCCGGATGTTCACCCCGGCACCCGCGCGCCGCCGCCCTTATTTAAGCCAGTGGCCCATATCCAGCCGCTTGGTGCGCAGGTAGCTGCTGTTCTCCTTGCCCGGGGCCACCACGATGGGGAGCCGCCGGACCACTTCGATCGGGCCGTCACCGAAAGAATCCACCTTTAGCGGATTGTTGGTCAGCAACTGGATGCGGGAGATTCCGAGATCCTGGAGGATGCCGCCCGCCACGCCGTAGTCGCGGGTATCCACCTCCAGGCCGAGGTGGAGATTGGCCTCGATGGTGTCCAGCCCTTCGTCCTGCAGCTGGTAGGCTTTTAGCTTATTGATGATGCCGATACCGCGGCCCTCCTGCCGGAGGTAAATAACTATTCCCTTGCCGGCGGCGGTGAGCTTCAGGGCGCGGTCGAGCTGCTCGCCGCAGTCGCAGCGCTTGGAGCCGAAGAGGTCGCCGGTGATGCATTCGGAGTGCAGGCGCACGATCACTTCGCTGTCCGGATCCATGTCGGGATGGACCAATGCCAGGTGCGGGGTGTAGTCGGCAGCATCCCCGGCGTAGGCGATCATCCGAAAGTTGCCGTAGGGCGTGGGGATGAGGGCTTCGGCGCGGCGCGTGGCGTCTTCAAGGTCGGCGGTGGGAAGGTCGGTGGCGTTGCCGTGCTGGGGCATGGTGAGGTTGGACGATTATCGTGCTGAGGTAACGCCTGCCATCCCCGTCGGTTGTATGTTGAGTTCGTAGCCCGCTACACCCGCCCGTATTTTATCCAGGGTGTGGTGCCACGAATAAAAAAGTCCCCGCCATCCATTTGCGGATAACGGGGACTTTTTCCGGAGGGTCAATTGCTTACTTGCCCGACATCACCTCGAGTCCGGTCAGGGCGACCTGGATCTCCTGGGTGAGTTCCAACTGGTGGCCGGCCACCAGGGCATCGCCATTGCGGCCGGAGAGGCCACTGCGGATCTCCATCAGGTTGGCGCGTACGGCGGCACGTACGTCGGCGGCCACGTCCTCGTTCTTGAGGAGTTTGGTGAGGGCCGTAACGTAGTTGGCCTGGAGGTTGCGGCCGTAGCTGCTGTTGGTATTCTCGGCGGTGAAGACGCCCGTGCGGGTGTCGTTCATCAGGTCCATCACTCCGTAAGTCTGGGTGTTGCGGGCCTGTTCCTCCACGAGGCGGTTCAGGCGATCCTCGCTCATCAGCGTGCCGATGGCGTAGGACTGCAAGCCTTCGATCTTCTGGGCTACGCCGGTAGCGGAGATCCGCTGCAGGATATCCTCGTTGACCAGCCAGGTGGGGGTCTTAAAGATCTGCTCGTTGATGAATTTCACGGCAGCCTGCTGCTTTTCCTTGCTGACGGTCTCGTACACGATCTTGTTCTCGTCACTGCTGCGCTGCCACTCGTACACGCTGCCTACGTTGTTGGCCACGTGACCGGTGTAGCGGCGAAGCTGGCCGATCACGTTGTCGTACACCTCTTCGAGATTATCGAAGTACTTGCCGTCCTCGGCCATCCAGCCCCGGATCTGGGGTACGATACGCTTGAGGTTGGCGATGCCGAGCGTGGAGGCGAGCACGGCGTCGTCACCGATGTCCTCGGTCTGGGCGCTGGCGTCGTAGCCGTCGCGCGTTTGCCGCCCGTAGCGGTAGATCGGGTCGTCGGCCTTCTCCTTGATCATGTCGTTCAGGACCTGGTCCTCGTTGCCTTCCGGGATGGGCAGGTAGCCGTAGCGGATGGCGTAGTAATCGTAGGGGCCGATCTTGGGGTGCAGACCCGCGTCCTTATCCTCGGGCTGGGCCACGTAGTTGAAGCGGGCGTAGTCCATGATACTGGGCGACACGCCGTTCTCCTGCACGAAGCCGGGGCTGCGCAGCTGGGCTACGGTGTAGGCGGGGCTGGAGCCCATGTTGTGGGGAAGACCCAGCGTATGGCCGACCTCGTGGGCGGCCACGAAGCGGATGAGCTTACCCATCACTTCCTGCTTGAACTTGGGCGTTCTCGCATCCTCGTTCACGGCGGCGGTCTGGATCAGGTACCAGTTGCGCAGCAGGTTCATCACGTTGTGGTACCAGATGATGTCGCTTTCCAGGATCTCGCCGGTGCGGGGGTCGTGCACGTGGGGGCCCTGGGCGTTCTGGATCTCGGTAGTCACGTAGCGGATCACGCTGTAGCGTACGTCCTCGGGGCTCCAGTCGGGGTCCTCCTCCTTGCTCGGGGCATCCTTGGCCTGGATGGCATTTTTCAGGCCGATGGCCTGGAAGGTCTTCTGCCAGTCTTCCACGCCCTGCTTGATGTAGGGGGCCCACTCGGCGGGGGTGGCGGGGTCGATATAGTACACGATGGGTTTCTTAACGTCCACCAGCTCACCGCGCTTCCACGCCTCCATGTCCACGGGCTCCAGGCGCCAGCGGGTGATGAAGCGCTGCTGCTCGGCGCGTTGGGCGTCGAGGCCGTAGTTGGTTTGCTCGATGCTGAAGTAGCCCACGCGGGGGTCGTATTTCCGGGGCTTCATCGGGTCGGCGGGCAGCAGGATGAAGCTTTGGTTCATCTCTACCGACAGGGTGCCGGTGACGCGGTTATCGGGCAGTTCGTCGCCCTTGTAAGTGAGCACGTGGCGCACTTCTACGTTGGTGGGGAAGGCCTTTACGCCCATGATCAGGCTGCGGTCCTTGTCGAGCCCCTTGATACCGAACTGCTTGCGTTCCCCGTCGTCGAGGGCTCCGATCATCGGTTCGTCGTTGGTAAAAAAGGGGGTCACATCGGCCACCACCGAGTTGCTGTCGGGACCGTACGCCTTGATGTCGAAGGCGGCCACGATCGGCTCGAAGTTGTTGTTCTTTACCGACTGGTACACGGGCAGGTCCTCGCTGGCAACGCTGTTGTAGCTCACGCTGCGCAGGAGGATCTTCTCGCCCTTCTTTTGCCACCGCACCACCTGCTGGGGCCGGCTTTTCATCCCGGCACCGCCGAAGTTGAGTCCCTTGACGTGTCCGCTGATGCGGCTGACGACCAGGATCTCGTCCTCCAGCAACGCCATCGGCAGTTCAAAGTAGGTCTTACCCTCCTTCATGATCACGCCGAACAGCCCTTCCTGGACGTCCGCGTCCTTGATGAGCTCCTTGTAGGTGTCCTTATCTTCTTTTTCGGTTTTTTCCTTCTCGTCGTCGTCCTGCGCGTGCAGGGTATGGAGGGCGGGCACGCAGGTGCAGAGGAATAGTAGTAAAAGCTGGGGGATGCGATTCATTTATCAGTTGGTTGGGATTTTTAGTCGGGTAGTAGATAGCACGTAGCGTGTAGCGTGTAGTCCACACCCTACATGCCACACGTTAAACCCTACCGATTCGGCTGCGGAGTAGTACGCAAATAATCCTTGATCACCTTATGTCCCTTAGGGAACTGGTCGGGGATATCCTCGGTCTTGATGGAAGGGCTCACGACTACGTCTTCGCCGTCCTTCCAGTCGGCGGGGGTGGCGACGCTGTAGTTGTCGGTCAGCTGGAGGCTGTCGAGGACGCGGAGAATTTCCTGGAAGTTGCGGCCGGTGCTAGGGGGGTAGGTCAGCGTGAGGCGCACCTTGTGCTGGGGGTCGATGATGAAGACCGAGCGCACCGTGTGCATGCTGTCGGCCTTGGGGTGTAGCATGCCGTAGGCTTCTGCGACTTTGCGGTCGTGGTCGGCGATGATGGGGAAGTTCATCTTGACGTGTTGGGTCTCCTCGATGTCCTTGACCCAGCCCTGGTGGCTCTTGAGGTCATCGACGCTGAGTGCGATCACCTTGGCATGGCGCTGCTCGAAGTCCTCCTTAAGGGAGGCGGTGCGACCGAGCTCGGTGGTGCATACGGGGGTGTAATCGCTGGGGTGGCTGTAGAGGACGACCCATTGTCCGGCGGACCAGTCGTAGAAGTTGATATCGCCCTCGGTGGTTTGGGCGTCAAAGTTGGGTGCGGTATCTCCGAGTTGTAAATGCATGTGCTATAGCGTTTTTGGTTCCAGATAAAGGTAACGCGGCAGAGTACCGCTGGTTGATTGCTACGGATTTACACCAATCGTCGCGCGATCGTGAAGTACTCCGCCGGGTTGCTTACCGTAAGTTGGAATATCTCGTCCTCGGAGTATCCGCCGGCCCGCAACAGGGGTATAAAAGTATTGGAGAGTATATCCATGGGCCGCCGCTGATCCAGGTCCGGAGGAAAGGTGGAGCCGTCGTGGCTCAGCAGGACCCGGTCGAGCAGGTTCGCCCGCCGCAGGGCCGAGAGATGGTGCAGGTGGCGGTCGAGGGTGTTGCTGCCCTGCAGCTTCCCCGCCAGGTAATAGGGTGTCTTTATACCGTCCAAACTGATCCAGGCACCCCGCTCCGCGGCAGCGATCAGTGGTCCCGCTTCGGGTACCGCCTGGGCGTGGGTCCAGGTCCAGGCCCGGGGAGAAACCCCTTCTTCGGCCAGGATAGCCAGTTGCATTTCCGCCGCTTCCAAATTATTACCGGTGTGCACCGCCAGGGTGAGCCCGGTGGCCTTATGCACCAGGGCCGCCGCCCTGACCAATTTGGCATCGATGCCGGAGAGGGATCCGGAATCCACGGCAGTCTTGACGAAGCCCGGTCGCCGACCGCTTTGCCCGATGCCGTCCGCCAGTTCATCGATCCATAATGCCGCAATGCTGGGAGCAGGGAGATCAAAGGCCCTTTCCGGCACGTAGCGGTCATCCGCTGCCCCGTAGAAGCCCGTGTTGGTAAGGATGTGCAGGCCGCTCTCCCGGGATAGCTGCCCCAACAATTCGGGGTCCCGGCCGAAGGAATAGGCCGTACAGTCGGCCACCGCGCCGATGCCCAGCTCCCGGAGATACTGCAGATAGGGTACCGCCGCCGCCCGCGCGGCTTCGCGGTCGAACGCCGGTGGCTCGGTCGGCTCGGAACCGAAGCGGGAGAGAATATGCTCGTGGGGCAGACAGAAACCGAGCTCACCCGGTTCGATCGGTCCGTTCACCGTCATGATCTTTCCGTCGTAGGCTTCCGGCAAAGGGTTCCCGGTCCGCGCGGTGGGTATACCCAGGGTGGTAGCCGTACCCAGGATGAGCGAAGCGCGCAGGACCTCGCGTCTGGACCTGGAGAAACCAGGGGAAGAAGGTGGGTGGTTCATGATGAAATTTACGGATTAATCTTTCGGACCGTCACGCCCTAGATTTACCGCTATGGAAGATTATCTGGAGATCAACCGCGAGCACTGGAACCAGCGCACGGCCGCCCACCTGACGAGCGACTTCTACGACGTCGAGGGCTGGCTCGCGGGCAAGGAGAGCCTGAGGGAAATCGAACTCGGTATCCTGCCGGAAGACCTCACCGGCCTGCGCATCCTGCACCTGCAGTGCCACTTCGGACAGGACACGCTGACCCTGGCCCGGCGCGGCGCCGAGGTGACCGGCGTGGACCTCAGTGACCGCGCCATCGAAGCCGCCCGCGAATTATCGGATCGCTCCGGCTTCCCCGCCCGCTTCATCAACTGCGACCTGTATAGCCTGCCCGAGCACCTCGACGAAACCTTCGACCTGGTTTTCACTACTTACGGCACCATTGGCTGGCTCCCCGACATCGACCGCTGGGCCGCAATCGTGGGCCGCTACCTGCGTCCCGGCGGCCGACTCATCTTCGTGGAATTCCACCCCCTGGCCTGGCTCTGGAACGAGGAGCGCACCGGAATCAAGTACGGCTACTTCGCCCGGGAGGCCATAGTCGAGGAATCCCGGGGCAGCTATACCGACGGCAGCGAAAACGTGCGGAGCACCGAAGTGAGCTGGGACCACCCCGTAAGCGACGTCATCAATGCCCTCATCGGCGCAGGCCTCACCATCCGCCGGATGGAGGAGTACGATTACAGTCCCTATGACTGCTTCACCGACACGGTGCGGGTGGGGGAGGAGCGGTACCAGTTTCGGCAGATGCCGGGGTTG
>JBGTHX010000540.1:0-1629 GCA_041746055.1 Lewinella sp.
CCCAGGATTCGGCCCGGGAGGGAGCGTCCGAGGAGCGGACTGTTACGGGTCTTCCCCCTGAGGTCGGAGGCCGTGAAGGTGGATTCGCCGTCCGTGGTGAAGAGGGTGAGTTGGGCCGGACGGCCCGCCTCCACGGTGATCGGCTCCAGGCCGAGCAGCCGCCGCGGGCCGGCAGTGAGGGCGGTGATCACCGCGTCGAGGGCCGCGCCCTCCCGGGCCCAGTGGAGTTGCTGGCGGAAGGCCGTTTCGAGCCCCAGCGCCCCGAAGGCGGAATAGGTGAATTCCAGGTCTTTCTCCTCGCCGTGACGGGCGCGGTGGTGGCTGGCGATGGCCTGTACGCTTCCGTCGAGCAATCCCTGCCGCAGGGCATTCCGGTCTTCGGCACTCCGCAGGGGCGGAAGCACCTTGAAGTTAGCATCGAAGTTGGTCAGCTCCTCGTCCGTGAACTGCAGCTGGTGGGCGGCCACCGTGCAGCCGAGCAGTCCGCTGCCGGGGTAGTCACGCACCAGCTGCAGCCCCTCGGCGGTGCTGAGCAGGTGCACGATCATTTTTCCTCCGGTATAGGCGAGGAGGTCGAGGTTGCGGCGCAGGGGAATGGTCTCGCACATGGCGGGGATGCCGCGCAATCCGAGCTGGACGCTCACGCCACCTTCGTGGATCTGCCCCTCCTCGGCCAGTTCGTGGTCGTAGGGGGTTTCGAGCACCGTGCCCCCGAAGGAGCGGGTGTAGTCGAGGGCCCGCTGCAGCAGGCTTCCCGGTGTGGACCGACCGGGGCCGTCGGTGAAGGCCAGGGCTCCGGCGGCGGCCAGGTCCATCATCTCGGTGAGGTCCTTTCCCTTGGCGTCGTGGCTCATGGCCGCGAGGGGCAGGAGGTCTACCGCGCCGTCCGACTGCCGGCTACGCAGGTAGGACATATCGGCCACCGTTTGGCGGACCGGGTGGGTATTGGGCAGAACCGCCACGGCTACGTAACCACCGGCGCGGGCGGAAGCGGTAAGGCTTTCGATGTCTTCCCGCTCCTCGTGGCCCGGATCGCCGAGGTAGGCCCCGATGTCCAGGAAGCCCGGTGCAAGGCGGGCTCCGGACTGCTCGAATAAGGGTTCGTCTCCCCGGGCCTCCAGGTCGTCTCCCACCTCCGCGATGGTGCCGCCGGTAACGCGGACGTCACGGGTCTTGCCGTGGTGCGGACTGGCGGGATCGGTGATCAAAACGGAACGGAGCAGCATAGGTGCGCAAAGGTATCAAAGCGGGGGCATATGCCTACGCCGGCCGGCCGCTAAACCTTCCAGAAACGGAGCAGCAGGGCCTCGGCCAGCAGGAAGATCAGGGTGGCCCAGATGAAGTAGATCCAGAGCGGCCGGCCTTCGGTGCGTGCGCGTACGTCGGCGACCAGGGCGTCGGCATTCGCGGCGTCCAGAACGGTGAATCCCGGCAGGGACTCCAGGTCCGCCGCAACCGTGTAGGTAAGGTCGGATTCCGTCCGGTCGTAGTTGAAGGCGAACGTTTCCACGGCCTGACCATCGATGATCAGCTCATAGTTGCCGGCTACGGGGAGCTGTCCGCCGAGGCCCAGCGCCACGCGGTTCCCGACCGTGCGCTGCTCGGGGATGAACTCGCCACCGGGACCGC
>JBGTHX010000541.1:0-4361 GCA_041746055.1 Lewinella sp.
TTTAGGTCGAATTCCCGCTCGTCCATGGACAGCAGCGTGATGGCATCGATCACGCCGAAGATAGCGGCCAGCGAGAGAAGCAGCACGGTAAAAGAACCGGGTCCGGCGATCAGCGCGAGCAGGAAAAAAAAGAGGTGGGCCATGCCCAGACCGCGCTGCCCCAGGTAGAAGCGCTGGAGGCCGACGATGCCTCCAAAAAATGCCAGTATTGCTGCGATCGTCTTCTCCTTCATCTCACTATTGGGAACGGACGAGCGCTGGGTTTCGTTCTTCCTCAGTCGCCAAAAATGCGGCAGGTAAGGATGGTGAGGTCGTCCGGATAGTCGTTGTCCTGACGGAAGCGCTCCAGCTCGGCCTGTAGGTTCTCGTTGAACTCGCCGGCCGACCGGTAGTATTGTCGGCGGGCGAACTGATAGAGGATTTCCTCGTCAAAGGTCTCCCCGGCGGCGCTCTGCAGGTCCGTCAGGCCGTCGGTGTAGGTGATGATCAGGGCCTGGGGCGGCAGGTCCACCACGCCCACGTTGAGCATGGGCAGGACGTCCATGGAGCCCAGTACGGTGGTGCCCTCGGATAACAGCATGAATTCGTTCTCACTCACCAGTACCGCCGGCGGGTGCCCGGCATTGACGTAGCGCAGCTGGTGGTTCTCGCGGTCGTATTCGGCCACGAAGAAGGTCACGAAGCGCTCGCCGTCCGTGATGCGGTATACGCTCTCGTTGATCTCGGTAACGAAGTCGTGCAGGTCGGTCCGCTTACGGATCAGGGTATGGAAATTAGCCTGGAAGTTGGCCATCAGCAGGGCTGCGCTCACCCCCTTGCCGGTGAAATCGCCGATGCAGAAGACCAGCTTGCCGTCCACGAATTCGCGGAAGTCAAAGTAATCCCCACCCACCCCCAGCTTGGGCCGGTAGATGGCGCTCAGCTCGTACCAGTCGTTCGCCGGAAGGTTCTTGGGGATCAGCATCCCCTGCACCTTCGCGCCCAGATCCAGGTCGGCCTCCAGCCGCTCCTGTTCCAGTTGACGCCGGAAGAGGCGCTTGTTCTCGATCGCCACCGCGATCACGTTACTGATGGTGGTGATGATCTGCACCCGCTCGTACATATCCTCGTCCTCGGTAAAGGTGCCGATGAGCACGAAAGCGATGGGGCGTTCCTTGTGCAGGACGGGAATCACGTGCTCGAAGTGGGAGAACAGGGGATGATCCGGCTCACTGATCGTGGCCATCCGCTTGAGCTGGCTGAGTTCCTGCCCGTATTCCCTGCCCGGCTGGAGTTCCACCCCCTCCAGTCCCAGACTGGTGGCCATCAGCCAGGCCTCGTCATGGTCGCTGTTGCGCACGAAGAGCGCCATCTCGTTGACGCCCAGTTCCTGCCGCAGGAAGGCGCGGTACATGTGGAAAAGATCCTCCGCGGAGACGTTGTTGTTGATGGCCTGCGTCATTTGCAGCAGCCGCCGGACCTGCAGCTGTCGGAGGTGGAGCTCGCGCTCCAGGCGGTTGATTCTTGAAATGGGTTGGGACATAGGGTAAAGATACACGCGGGCCGTTCCCGGAAAAGCGCTACCGGCTCAGCAATTGGAGCAACTGGTCGATCTGCCGCTGGTGGTAGGGTTCGTCGATGGCCCGGAGCACCTGGGTCTTCTCGAAATCGGTCATGTGGAGTGATACGGTGGTACGCAGCGGATCGTCGGCCTTGGGCTGATAATTGAAGCGGAAGAGGTGGAAACGGTCCGGACCGAGGGTGCGGTACAACTCGGCAAGTAGTTCCTCCTGGTCGAGGATCTGCAGCCCCAGGATATTGCCGGCGACCCCCAGCGGACTGAATAGCCCCGCGATCACCCCCCGGCGTCCGTCGTCGGCAATGGTTTGCTCCCGGAAGGCACTGATCTGGATGAGTACCACCCCGGAGGTGTTCTCCGCGATCCAGTCCTCGAAGACGTGAATGAAGCGGGTGGCGGAGGTGATGCCGTAATTGTCGCGGTAGCCCGCGTCCATGAGGCGAATGAGCGGTTGGGTGGGCAGGTTGACCTGCGGCAGCACGTAGGGGTAGCTGGCGTTGGCGCGCAGGGCGGTACTGAGGCGCAGGCTGTCGGCGTCGCGTGCCCGGAGGAAACGGCCGAAATCGACCATGTCGGGCAGCAGCGGCACCCCGTCCCGCCGCGGTACCGGCGGGGCCATCATATAGCTGACGCCCTGCGGGGAGATGACCATGCGCCGGCCGTCCTCCACGATGCTCGGGGTCACGAACAGCAGCGGTACGGAGGCGCTGCGCTCCTCCTCCCGGTAGGCCGCCAGCGGCTTGTCGAGCAGGTGGTCGGTGGCCCGGTTGTAGGCCTGCTCGAAGGCGTAGCCACGGTCGCGGCGGTACCGCTGGCCGCCGACCTCCACCTGCCGGAAGGGGAGAAAGATGTCGTTGCTGACGATCGAAAAGGCGGTGGGATTGAGCAGGTCGGTACTCACCCGCTGCAACCGCCGCAGGTCGCCGCCCGCGAAGTTGGTGGAGTGGGAGTATGATTCCCGCAGGTAGGCCAGCCCCAGCAATCCCCCGCTGGCCCCGGTGATCAGTGCCGTCGACCGCAGGAGTCGTCCCTCGCTACAGGCCTCGATGCTCTGGGTGAGGTGGGTGGCCCAGAGGGCGGCGGTAAGTCCGCCGCCGCTGGCGCAGAGGATGACGAGCTTGGGCTTGTCGCGGGGCTGTCGGGCACGCCAGCGGTTCAGGATGGCCGTGGTGCTGTCGATATCCTCCTGCAGGTTGGCCGGGGCGTAGAGTTCCCGCAGCGTATCCAGCGAATAGGTGGTCCGGCTGTCGTAGTTCAGTCCGTAGGCCTGGTTGCCGTGGTCGAAGAAGGGGGTGCTGGTGAGGAAGTTCACGAACAGTAGCAGCAGGGTGAGCAATGGCAGCCGCCAGGCCGAGAACCAGTAGCTCACCGCCCCGATGATCGACACGAAGAGGCTGAACAGGATGAAGAAACTCGCCCCCGCCGGCAGTTGGAACACGGGGTGCTCCACCAGCAGGCCCAGGACCACCAGAATGCCGATGGTGGCAAATTGCAGGATCAGGGCATTGAAGTGGTTCTGCCGAAAGATGTTGCGCAGCAGCGCCGAGTCGTAGTGGGCCACCGACCGGACGAGTTGCACCCGCAGACTGGCATTGAGGTAGAAGCGGACCTGAAACGGGTTGTCGTAGCGGTCCATCAGCTCCGGTCCGAGCGGCGAGCCACGGTACGGGCTGTACTCCGCACCCGAGGGACCCCGGGGCCCCTGGTTGGGGGGCAGGTCGCGGTAGCCGGTGTAGTAGTGGATGTCCCGGTTGGTGAGGTTGAAGTAGATCGCGTAGAGGAACAGGCTCGCGACCAGGCCCACGATCAGTCCGGAGATCCCCTGCACCTGCGTCCCCGCCCCATCGGCCAGCCGGTAAAAGCGCAGCAGCAGTCCGAAGTAGGTGAGCAGGAAGGCCAGCGGCAGGAGGGCGTTGTTGACGCAGAACTTGAAAAAGGGGCGCGAGAGGCTCGCCAGAAAGTTGAAGTAGCCGCCCAGCAACAGGTAGGTACTCAGGTTCCAGCTCATCACGAAAAAGCCGAAGGCGAGCCCCACGATGAGGAAGGAAAGGTAGTCCGACTGCCCCAGGTATTCCGGATCGAGGAAGAGGTACTGCAGCCCCAGCCGCGGCCCCAGCACGCCGCCCATCATAAGCAGCAGCAGTACCCAGAGCGAAAGCAACAAATAGTGCGAGCGCAGGTGCAACAGGAGGAGCTGCACCGGGAACGAGCGGTAGATGTTGTGCAGGGCCGTGCGCATACCGCAGCAAATTACCGCTATATTTGCCGCCCGCCAATCGCCCCGCGGACACTCCGTCCCTAACCCCCCCCTTCCGCTATCCAACCCGCCCGCCTCGCCACCCGCCTTACTCCCCAGGGGGAGCGCATCCTTCGCTCCGGTCACCCCTGGCTCTTCGACGGGGCCGTGGAGTCGGTCAAGGGGGCCGGTCAGGCCGGTGACCTGGCCATCGTGTTCGACCGCAAGAAGGACCGCTTCATTGGGGTGGGGCTGTACGACCCCGATTCCCCGATCCGCATCCGGGTGCTCCACCAGGGGAGCCCGGCCCAGGTCGACGTAGCCTTCTTCGGCGAACGCATCCAGGCGGCGCGGAAGTTGCGACTGCCCCTCCTGAAGAAAAATACCAACGGCTACCGGCTGATCCACGGCGAGAACGACGGGCTGCCCGGACTGATCGTCGACGTCTACGCCGGCGTGGCAGTGCTCAAGCTGTACAGCCCGGTGTGGTTCGCGTGGCTCGAAGAGCTGCTGCCCCTGATCCTGAAGGCGGCGAAGGCCGACACGGCCGTGCTGCGGCTCGCCCGC
>JBGTHX010000542.1:0-1896 GCA_041746055.1 Lewinella sp.
ATCATCGTCGTCGTCATCGTGCCGGTTGCCGAAGCGGCGCAGCAGGGAGAAGATGATAAAGATGAAAATGAAGACAAATACCGGTGGGATACCGGGCCGCTGCTCGGGCTCGTCTTCGGCGGTATATTCTCCCTTGCCGGCGTCCATGATGGCCTGTACGGCCCCGGAGATACCGCCGTAGTAATCGCCGTTCCGGAAGGCGGGCGTCATGATGTTGCGGATGATACGCCCCGCCCGGGCGTCCGGCAGAAAGCCTTCCACTCCGTAGCCGGTCTGGATGTAGATCTTCCGGTCGTCGCGGGAGATGTAGATTAGCACCCCGTTGTCCTTCTCCGGTGAGCCGCCGATACCCCACTTTTCGGCGATCGCCAGGCTCCGGTCAAATACCGGCTGCCCCTCGAGGGAAGCCTCGGTGACGACCGCGATCTGGGTGGAGGTCTCCCGGGCGTAGGTGTTCAGCTGTTGGGTAAGCTGGGCCTGCTGGGCCGAGGTCATCAGTCCGGCGTAGTCATTGACCAGCTGATTCGTGGCGGCCGGCACTTCGGGCTGGGCCAGTAAGCCCAGGGAGGTGAGTACCAGTAGCAGCAGGACCGTCCAGCGGAAGGGCCTGATCATCGGGGGGTGTGCGTACTGGTTCACGGGTAGTATTTATAGGGCGGGCTGACCGGAGGGTCCGGGGCCCGCTACTTATTATAACTGATCTCGTCGGGCAACTCGTTGACGTCGTCCGTTTGGTACGGGAAGTACTGCTTCAGGTTGCGCCCGATCTGCTGGATGGCCAGCTCGATACCGGTAGCGAACTCGCCCCGGCGAAAGTGCTGCTGCATGAGGTCACGCTCATTGTCCCAGAAGTCATCCGGCACGACCCGGTTGATGCCTTCATCGCCGAGGACCGCGAATTCACGCCGGTCCACGGCCAGCAGGATGAGGACGCCGTTGCGGTCCTTCGTAGTGTGCATCTCGAGTTCGCGGAAGAGGCGCTTGGCCACCTCCAGGGCGGGTTTGCGGGCCCCTACCTCGACGTGGACGCGAATCTCCCCGGAGGTGGCCAGCTCGGCCTCCCGGATGGCTGCGACGATGCGGCCCTCTTCTTCTTTATTAAAAAAGCGGACCATTAAAATTCTACCGTCGGGGCGTTCTGGGCACCGGCCTCGGCCTGGAACTGCGGCTTCTGATCGAAACCGAAAACGGAGGCGAATACGGCACCGGGGAAGCGGCGCACCTGCTTGTTGTAGTCGGTGGCTACCTCATTGAAGCGGCTGCGCGCTACGGCGATGCGGTTCTCGGTGCCGGCCAGTTCGTCCTGGAGGGCCTGGAACTGGGCGTTCGACTGCAACTGCGGATAAGCCTCCGCGGTAGCCAGCAACCGGCCGAGCCCCTGGGAGACCTGGGCCTGCGCGGCCTGGAATTGCTCGAGCATCTCGGGCGTCAGGTCGTTGGCATTGATGTTGATGGAGGAGGCCTTGGCGCGGGCCTCGGTGACTGCCTCCAGGGTTCCCCGCTCGAATTCGGCGGCGCCCTTCACGGTATTGACCAGGTTGGGAATCAGTTCATAACGGCGTTTCAGCTCCACATCGATCCCCGACCAGCTTTCGCGGATATGCTGCCGCACCCGCACCAGGCGGTTGTAGTTGGCGATCACCCACACCAACGGCAGGATGACGATGACGCCGACGAAAACCAGCGCGATGATAGTGCCGTCCATGAGCCTCTCCCTGGGTCATATTCCGCGCGCAGGCCGCGATACCGCGATTGCTGTGACCCCAAGCCATTCCCGCCCCGCGCGCCAGCCTCCGCCAGGATCCAGGTCATACTGGCGATTGAGTGGAGTGACCAATCGTGTCCCCACCGTGCCTGCGTGCCGCCGCATTGCCGCGAAAAGGACACCAGGAGGAA
>JBGTHX010000543.1:0-4572 GCA_041746055.1 Lewinella sp.
GCGAAGTCACCGGCGGCCAGTTCGTGGTGCCCCGAGAGCTCCGAGCTCAGTTCGATCGCCTCTCCCGCCACATCCACGCTGGTGGGCCCCTTCTGGTACTTATCCTGCCGGCAGGGATCGGGCTCGGGATTCTCCCCCAGCATCAGATTGCCGTGCTGATCGATCAGCGGCGGACCGGCCAGTGCCTCATCCAGGTCGGTGTAGTCGAGCTGGGCCACCTTGTCGCAGGACTGGACGGAGAAGATCACCATCTCCGTAGAATCCAGAGCCCCCTTGAAGGGCAGGACCTTACCGGTGAATTCCGCCGGAGACAGGTCGCACAACTGCTGCGCGGCCTTCAGCGCCAACTGAGCCGATACCTTCGCCGGCTGGTCGTTGTCCCAGCCATACTTTTCCCGCAATTCAACGGGAACGAATCCGGATGGCCAGATACCGATTACCGCGTCGCCGACGGTGTTGAGGACCATGCCGAGGTTCTTTTGAATGATCGCGGCCGTCGTACACTGAAAGTCCGACAGCAGGTGGGAATACCGGTACAGGTTCATGCCGGGGGCATTGCGGATCTTCCGGGAGTGTTTTACGTCGACCACCAGGACCGGCAGCTCCAGGGTGGCCTGGCCCGGACAAATCCGAAGGAACAGGTCGCAGGTATTGCAGTAGAATTTATTCCTCCGGTTGCGGGTGATGGTGATGGGGCCGAAGTTCGGATCGTCGTAGCGTGACCCGAAGGCCAGCTTGCAGAGTACGCAGGTGGGTACGCGACTTGCCGGGCGGTCTCCAAGCTGATCAACCGATCGCTTACTCCCCCCGTGTTTATCCATCACCACCTGCCGGATGGCCAGGCTGGGAAATTTGCCGGGCAGCGGCCCCAGCCCGACCTCCCGCAGCGCCATATCGGGCCCCTCGTAGGCAAACAGGACCTGCCAGGCGTGATTGTAATCGAGTAAATCCTGGAGTGACCCGGTCTTTACCTGCTGAAACTTCGTTGCGTGTCCGGTCTGGGTTTGCATTTCCTAGGGGGTTAGCATTAATAATTTGGAGGTTGCGGATGCGGCCATTTCATCTACCACTGACTCCGCCGCCCGTTGGAGGTGCCCGAACACCTCCGGGATCATATTGCGGGTACCGTTCTCGGTATCGGAGAGCCAGGGATTCATGACCGTCGTGATCAGGAAATTCATGTCCAGGCGCCTGTTATGATTTACCCTCAGCTGCTTCCGCAGGAAGGCGATCGGGGCGCCGGAGTTGGCGCTGTCGAAGATGGAACTGGTGACGTACAGCGGCGGGATCGGATCGCCCCCTTTTTGAATGCTCAGCTTCCGGAACACCCGATCGTTGAAGTCGTTGGTAACTTTCGGGTCGGTGTTCCGCTCGCCGTTGATGATGGGGTTCAGGGCGTAGGTGATGATGTTGAGATCGGGTCCGGCGCGGCGGAAGATGTCCATCTCGGCGGGGTGTTCGCTCAACTGCTCCCAGAGTTCTTCATTGGTCAGGTCCACCCAACTCCTGACTACGTCGAGGTCGGTATCGCTGAGGTCGGTCAGCACCGCAAAGTCAAACCGCTCCGACTGCATCGCCACCAATTGGGCAAAGGCGCGCTTGGTATTGAAGGTGCAGCGGCCCAGGATCCGACCGTACCCGCCCTGGTCGAGAGGGATGATCTTGTGGCTGAAGTACACGCCGGCCGCTGCCGCGCCGGGTTTGGATCCTTCCACGCCGAACACCCCAACGGTGGGGGCGTCCCCTTCGCGGTAGATCACGGGAGCGGTTATCTGGATCATCTGCGGCATTCGAGCATCCCGGTAGAGGAGGCTTCCGGCCGGATACGGGGCGAATCCCGACTTATGCGGGTCGGCGGTGATAGTATCGACGTCCTTCAGTCGGCGCAATTGGCGCTCGGTATGGGCGTTCAGGCCGGTTTTATCGGTGTGCACAAACTGCCGGTGGGAGGTATCCTTATGGCTCAGTTGCTGGTGCGCGAGCGCGGCGGCCGAGTGACCGTCACTGCCGTTATTATTAGCTAGTATATCCTGGTGATAGCTCAAGTGAGCCCCCGCCGCGGAATCCGCCGCGGGCTCGTGGAGCAGGGAGCTGAAGTAGCTTCCCCAGGCCCCGTCCGCGTGAATGAAGAAGTCCATCCCCCGCTCCCGGAACTCCTGACGCATCTCTAGGACCGCACTCAGGTCATCTACCGCGCTCTCCTCGGTCGTACCGATGATCGAGACGACGGTCATGACCGGTATCCGTTCGGCCAGAAAATTCTCCAGGCACTGCTGCAGGTGATCGGTGTCCAGCCGCGCGTTCCGCTGCACCTTTACCTGGTGGAAGGCCCTGCTGCCAAGTCCGACGAGCGTCGTAGCCTTAGGCAGCGAGTAGTGAGCCGAGGCGGAGCCCAGCACCTTTTGCTTCGCCAGCGCCCGGCGCAGGTCTCCGCCCGCTTCCAGCACCTCGTCCACCCGTTCGGCAAAGGCGGTCAGGCCCAGGTACTGTACCGTATAGGCGTCGATGCGCTTCAGCAAGTTCAGGTTCATTTTTAGACTCGTGGCCAGTTGTTTCAGGTCCGTGGGAAGCCCCAGTATGGTGTCGCCGGTAAGGTTCATCAGCTCCCACCAGTTGAGCTTGGCAAGCCGTTTGAGCGGCTGGTTCCGGCCCGTGGGGCGTACCTCTATGCTGTCCAGTGCCCCCAAATCCGACTCGTTGCGGAGGGCGGCGCAGAGGGCCAGGGGGTAGAGCCGGGTATTGCGGGCGGCCCAGATGGCTTCGATGTTCGCTACGCTGCCGTCGCAGGTAATGTGGGCCCAGGGCTTTATCCGCCCCTCACCCGTCAGGCCCACCATCTTACACAAGTCGGCCGCGACCTCCATTTCGAGGGCGGTGGTCAGCGGACTGGCCTCCGCGGCCACGTTGTTCTGGTTGTACAACAGGGCGGCAAAGTAGCCGGCCAGCGAGGGCAGCGTCTGATCCCACAGCATATGGCCCTGGTAGCGGTAGCTGCTGAAGGGCACGCACTCCTTTTCCAGGTTCTTGACTAGGTGCTCGTAATTGTCCTGGATGAACTGGCTTTCGGCCCTGAAATCGGCCGAATCCGGGTTGGTCCAGTCGGGATCGCTCGGGTAGGTCGTTTTGCGCCCCTTCACCGAATGGTGCATTGCGTGGTGGACGAGCGACCACAGCAGGTCGTGGCTCTCGCCCCGCGGACCCAGGAACCAGGCCCCGAGCGACTGCGCGCCCTCCCCGCGGGTAGCGGACATGGTTTGCCGTAGTGATTTAATCCTATCTTCGATGGGTGTTGACATGGCTGGGTGTTTAACTGATTTGGATATTACCAGGGCAATACTTGCCGGTCCAGCAGTTGATGACCTTCGTGGAATACCACCAGGTGCGGGCGACGTGGATCTCCAGCTTGGGGATCTTGTTCTGCGGCATTCCCTGCATATCCTGGAATTCCGTGAAGCCGAAGTACAAGACCTCGTGCACCGAATCATCGCGGAAGGGGCAACTACACTGCGTAGCGTTGGGGTCGTAGGACAAACCCGGTACCGATACGTTGACGGTAGCGACAAGCTGGTCCTGGGTGATCCAGTCGGGCGCCATCTTCAGGGTGGCCACATGATCGTAGTCCGGTTGCCATAGGACCGAGTGCATAATGTGTGCTTCCTTCCCCCGCCCGAACAGCAGGTAATCCTCGAAGCGACGGCCGGTGTCGTTCCGGTTCAGGTGGCGAAAGTGTACCGTCCGCAGAATGGTCACTTCCACGTCGGTCAGCCAGGGATCGATGGCGTCCGGGTTGCCCCAGGGGGGTTGGGGATCCACAGTCGGCGGATCACTGTCCGGCACGCTCGTCCACACGTCGGCGTTGAAAGAGGTGCGGGCACCCGCGACGATACTCGACAGGGTGAATTCCTCTCCCTCCAGATTGCATAGGTAATGGGCATTTCCCGTTTGCTCGCGGTCCGCAAAAATCGCCTGCTTCTTGTCCTCCGGAATGCTTACTTCCAACACGAATTCGTAGCAGTGCGGCTCCATGTGGGTCATGATCTGGTGGCACAGGAACAGGGTTTTCTCCCCCAGCAGCGCGAAGGCGTGACGCTGCGGCACGTTCTTTACGGCCTGGATGCCCCAGTCCATGGACTGGGGCGCTCGTGAGTTGTTCATGGCAAGTGTTTGTTGTAGTAAACTAAGCAGTTCGGACCCGGATAACAAGTCTGAACATATATTAATAATTATAACATGCCGCTGACCGGCTATCCGTCACCCAAATCGCGGGCTCAGGCGTCCTGACTGTCTATACCATGGAAACACCTGAGGTGACCCTTTAAATTCGAATATTGCGGCGGCGCGCGGGTGCTGGGGCCGCGACTGCAGGGGCCAAAGAGTTCCTCCCCGATCCTACAGCAGCACTTCCCCGGGTAAGCCGTGCACGTGATCAGACGATCTGGACCCCGAAGAGCTCGGCCAATCGCCCGTATATGCCGGAAAAATCTTCGAAGGGCGCGTCGTGAATAAGTCGCCCTGGGTGAACCACACGTTAACCCGGCTTTTGGCGCCCTTTAAAAGCAATTGGAATTTTTC
>JBGTHX010000544.1:0-5362 GCA_041746055.1 Lewinella sp.
CAACTGGTTCTCCACCGCGGACGACGGCACCGTGATCACCTACCCCACCTTCTGGCCGCAGCGCCGCCTGGAACGGAGGGACGACATCCTGGGCTATCTGAGCGATCACTTCACCGTGGCGCGGCACGTGGACCTTTCCGGATGGGAGGCGGAAAACCTCTTCCTCGAAAGTACCGGCTGCCTGTTGCTGGACCGCGACAGCCGGACCGCCTACGCCTGTCTCTCCCAACGCTGTGACCAGGAATCGGTCTACCGCTGGTGTGAGCAGATGGACTACAAGCCCATCACCTTTCACGGCCACGACACCCGCGGGGAGGTGATCTACCACACCAACGTGATGATGGCGATCGGAACCCAGGCCGTTATCGTCTGCCTCGATGCCGTGCGCGACGAGGCCGAAAAGTCCAAACTGACGGAGGGCCTCCTCCTTTCCGGGAAGCGCATCGTAGGGCTATCGCTCGACCAAGTGGATCACTTCGCCGGCAATGCCCTGGAGGCGGCGACCCCCGACGGCCCCGTCTGGATCATGTCTTCCGCCGCCTACCACGCCCTGGACGAGGCCCAGCGTGAAGCCCTGTTACAACCGGAGGGCATGCGCATCCTGCATGCCGACCTGTCGACCATCGAGCAGTACGGCGGTGGCAGCGCCCGCTGCATGGTGGCCGAGATATTCCTTAACAAACCTTAATGGGCCTTTAAGGCTATTATCACACAATCCGGGGCCGGAGGGACTAGTTTTGTTGGTAACCAGACGACTAAACCATGAAAGGCCCACGCACTTCCCACCTGCTTTGTTTGCTGGGGCTCCTCTGCTTTACATTCTCCTCTTGCCGATCGGTCAGCGACCTGGTGGAGTCGGGAAACTATGAGCGGGCCATGGCGCTGGCCCAGCGCAAGATCACCGGGAAGGATAAAAAGAACCCTAAGTTCGTAGCCGCCCTGGAGGAGGCTGTGAACCGGGCGAACGAGCGCGACGTCAATCGGGCGGACTTCCTGAAACGGAGTAATTCGACCGATTGGACCCAGGTCCACGCCATCTACGACAACATCCGCCGCCGGCAGGATGCGCTGCGACCGCTGCTGCCTCTGTACGACAAAAATGGCCGCAAGGCGCAGTTCCGCTTCGTCCGCGCGGAGGCACTGGTCATCGAAGCCGA
Organism: Lewinella sp.; assembly: GCA_041746055.1. Classification (GTDB taxonomy): domain Bacteria; phylum Bacteroidota; class Bacteroidia; order Chitinophagales; family Saprospiraceae; genus Neolewinella. Next base: position 1,158 of record JBGTHX010000544.1, read on the forward strand.
GGACCGGGCCGCCGAGCAATTGTACGGCGCAGCGTCCGAGCTGCTGAACACGGCCCGGCTGGGTGACCGCGCGGCCGCCCGCGAGGCCTACCAGACCCTGGAGACCGTGGAGCGCTACCGGCCCAACTACCTCGATACCCGGCAATTGCTTTCCGAGGCCGAGGAACTCGGACGGGTCTACGTAGCCGTGTACGTGGAAAACGCGAGCCAGGCTATCCTGCCCCGAGGTTTCGAGGACGAGCTGTTGCGGATCCAGCCGAGCGATATGGATGACCGCTGGCGGGTGTATGACCTGCATCCCCGCGATACCCGTGACTACGATTACCGGGCACGGCTGACCATCCGTGAGATCGCGATCAGCCCCGAACGAATGTCGGAGCGCAGCTACCTCGACGAGAAAGAGATCACCGACGGTGAGGAATACGTGCTGGACGAAAAGGGCAACGTCGCCAAGGATTCCCTCGGCAATGACATCAAGCAACCCAAGAAAGTCCTCATCCGGGCCGAAGTACTGGAGGTGCTCCAGCAGAAAACCGCCCTGGTTATCGGTAGTATGGAACTGTTTGACCTGGACCGGGGCAGGGTAGTGGATACTGAAGACCTTACCGCCGAAGCCCGCTTCGAGAATTACGCCAGTACCTTCCGGGGCGACAAACGCGCGCTGACCCCCGTCTCCCGCCGCCGGATCGGAAACCGGCCGCAACCTTTTTTCTCTGACGGGGAACTTATACTGACCGCCGCCGGGCAGCTGAAACCCGTCTTGCAACAGCGACTCGCGGACAGCCGCAGGATAATATAACCCCCAAGACTATTTAGTCGTCATTTCCCGTATTTACGTGCCCCGCGCCGGCGATTGTTCCCGGCGACGGGGTTTTTCACCGTGACGACAGCTTCCCGGCCCGGTCCAGCACCCAGGCGTAATCCCGCGCGGTTTCCTTCAGGCTGTCAAAGCGCCCGGAGGCGCCGCCGTGTCCCGCTTCCATATTCACGTGGAAGAGGATATCATTGTCGTCGGTCTTCAGTTCCCGCAATTTCGCTACCCACTTGGCGGGCTCCCAATACTGCACCTGGCTATCGTGAAAGCCGGTGGTTACCAGCATGGGCGGATAGGACTGAACCTCCACCTGATCGAGGGGACTATACCCTTTAATGTAGTGGTAATATTCCGCCTCATTGGGATTGCCCCACTCGTCGTATTCGCCGGTAGTGAGGGGAATGGAGTCGTCCAGCATAGTCGTCACCACGTCGACGAAGGGCACCTGGGATACGATACCCGCAAAGAGTCCGGGGCGCAGATTAGCCACGGCGCCCATCAGGAGGCCGCCTGCGCTTCCGCCCATGGCGTAGAGCCGGTCCGCCGCGGTATACCGCTCGCGGATGAGCCACTCCGCCGCGTCGATGAAGTCGTTGAAAGTATTCATCTTCTTCAGCAGCTTGCCGTCCTCGTACCAGCCGCGTCCCATTTCCTCACCGCCGCGGATGTGGGCGATAACGAAGATCATGCCGCGGTCCAGCAGGCTCAGGCGGGTAATGCTGAAACTCGGATCCATGCTGTGGCCGTAGCTGCCGTACGCGTACAGCAGCAGAGGAGCGCTTCCATCCCTGGGCGTACCCTTGCGGTATACGATACTCAGGGGAACGCGCGTACCGTCACGGGATTCGGAGAAAGCGCGCTCGCTCTCGTAGTGCTCCGAGTCAAATCCACCCAGCACGGGGTGCTGCTTTAGGAGGGTGGTCTCCCGCGTACGCATATTGACATCGTAGGTACTCGGCGGGGTGGTCATGCTCTGGTAACCGTAGCGCAAAACTTCGGTATCGATATCCGGATTGGTACTGGTGTAAGCCATGTACGCCGCATCGGGAAAGTCCAGGTAATACTCCTCACCGTCGAAGGGGCGGACCCGCAGTTTGGTCAGGCCCTTCTCCCTTTCGCTGAGAACCAGGTAGTCCCGGAAGAGCTCGATGCCCTCCAGCAGCACGTGGTCCCGGTTCGGGATCACGGTGGTCCAGTGCTCCTTACCGGTGGCATCCTCCGGAGTCACCATGAGTTGGAAGTTCTTCGCCTGGTAGTTGGTCAGCACGTAGAAGCGGTCTTCCATGTGCTCGATGCCGTATTCGAGGTTGCGTTCCCGGGGCTGGAAGATCCGCGGCTCGGCCAGGGGATTGGTCGCTTCCAGGATGCGGTACTCGGTGCTCACGGTCTGGGCCGAGCCGATGATGATGTACTTCCGGGATTTACTCCGGTACACGTAGGAGCGGAAGGTCTCGTCGGTTTCCTCGAAAACCGTCACGTCGTCCTGGGGAGCCGTTCCAAGCTCGTGGCGCATAATCTTGTAGGGGCGGAGGGCTTCGTCCTTCACCGAATAAAAGAGGTACTTCCCGTCGGCACTCCACACGCTGCCCCCGGTGGTATTCGGTATTTGGTCCGGCAGGTTCTGGCCCGTGAGCATGTCCTTGATGTGGACAGTGTAAATGCGGCGGCTGATGGTGTCCTCGCCGTACGATACGTAGCGGTTATCGTCGCTGACCGCCATGCCGCCCACGTGGTAGTAGTCGTGGGGCTTGGCCATCTGGTTGACGTCAAACATCAACTCATCCTCACTGCCCCCCAGAGGGCGGCGGAGGTAGCGCGGGTACTGGTCGCCGGTCTCATAGCGCGTCTGGTACACGTAACCGCGGTTCGTATAGGGGACGCTGCTATCATCTTCCTTAATACGGCCTTTCATCTCCTGAAAGAGTGCTTCCTGGGCTTCCTTGATGTGGGCGGTCCGGTCGTCGAAGTAAGCGTTCTCCGCTTCCAGGTGGGCGATCACTTCAGGATCCTCCCGCTGGTTCATCCAGTAGTAGTCGTCCTGTCGGGTATCGCCGTGGAGGGTCAGGTACTTTGGGATTTTCTTGGGGTTGGGGGGTGTCATCGGGCTAAATTTTCTTGCGGGTGCGCGGGTGCGAAGGTAGTACAAAGCGGCCTCCGGCCGCGCTCAACCAAACACGGCAAACACCCCATACTCCAAAAAGAACAGCACCCAGACCCCCTGGTAAAACCGGGCAATCGAAGCCTGCTCCCCCAGATCCAGCCGCCGGCTCAGCCACTCGAAACCCAGCAGTAGCCCCAGTTGCCCCAGCGCTACGCCCCAGTTGTCGAGCCGCCACGCGAACAGGCCCACGCCGGTCAGGGTAAGCCGCAGTACCCAGCCGCCTGCCTTGAACACCCAGTCGCGGTTCTTGACCAAGGATAGTGTACGAATGCCGTACGCCGCATCGCCCTCGGTATCGGGCAGGTCCTTAAACCACGCGATCACGATGCCGAAGGTGAAGACCGCGGCGGTTAGCAGCCATACGGTAGCGGGCACCACCGGGTTCTCCCCGAGCCACCAGCGGAAGTGCAGGTAAAGTATAAGGTTCACGATGAGGCCTCGCACCACAATGATGCAGAAGGCCGCCCAGAAGTGGAAGCGCTTCAGCCGCACCGGCGGTGCGCTGTACGCGGTACCGATCAGGAGGCTCGCGATCACGGTGGCCGGGAGAAAGGGCGGGTAAACGAAGCAGGTGACTAAAGACAAAATAACCGCCAGCCCCACGATCAGGTAACCGGTGGTGAGCGTATACGCCCCGCTGGCCAGCGGCAGGTAGGGTTTGTTGATGCGGTCGATCTCTACGTCCGTCAGCTGGTTCAGGCCCGTGATGTACACATTAGCGCAGAGGCAGCTGAAGAGCGTCACGGCGAACATTCCCCAGTCGGAAGTCTGCAGGTGGCGGCAAGCCATCAAATACAGGGCCAGGAGCGACACCGTGGTTCCCACGATGGTGTGGGCGCGCGCGAAACGGAGGAAGGTGATCATGGCAGCGTGGTTTGTCAATCAACCACCGCGATGCAGCTGATTTCTACATTGACGTATTTGGGCAGATTGGCCACCTGCACCAGGGCACGGGCGGGCGCGGTCGCCTCCTCGAAGTACTCCGCATATACGGTGTTGATGCGGCCGAAGTTCTCCATGTCGCTCACGAATACCTCGCACTTCAGCACCTGCGCCAGGCTGCTGCCGGCGGCCTCCACGATGGCCTTGAGGTTATCCATCACACGCCGCGTCTCGGTCTCGATGTCACCGGTGAGGAGGTCCCCGGTTCGGGGGTCGAGGGCGATCTGCCCGCTGACATACAGGGTGCCGTTGTGAACGGTAGCCTGGCTGTAGGCGCCAACCGGAGCC
>JBGTHX010000545.1:0-2614 GCA_041746055.1 Lewinella sp.
GCCGAGGGCGGTGAGAAAGGGGCGTAAAATTTTCATCAATATGGTCGCACGGAACACGAAGCCCGGCTTGCGGGCAGTTATCAATGAACAGGATATCCTTACATTTTGGTTATCGCTTCCACGACTTTAGCGCAACTAAGCTATTTTAACGGCCGTTACATTCCGCCACCCATTGCCCTGTCCACTTGAATTCCCTACAGCTCAACACCATCCTGCAACCCGAAACACCCCTGGAAGCCCGCTTCCTGGAGAGTGAGGAGTTCCGCCGGGGGCTGCTGTGGGGGCTGCCCCGCTACGGCCACCCGGAAGGCACCATCTGGCGGCATATCGTGGAGGTCAACGAAAACATCGACGCCCTGCCCATCGACGCCGTCACCCGCCGCAAGCTGCGCACGGTATGCTGGGTACACGACACCTTCAAGCACGTCGAGCACCGTGGCAACCCCCGCGACTGGTCCAAGCACCACTCCGTCTACGCCCGCCACTTTCTGGCCCGCTACATCGACGATCCCCTGCTGCTCAACGTGGTGGAGCTCCACGACGAGGCCTACTACTGCTGGCGGCTGGCCCACCTCTTCGGTGATTTCGCCGAGTCCGAGCGTCGCCTGAATCAGCTACGCCGCCGCGTGGGCGACTACTGGCAGCTGTACTACCTCTTTTTCAAGTGCGACACCTGCACGGGCGACAAGAATCCCGCCCCCCTTACCTGGTTCGAGCGCCACGTCAAGGACATCGAGGTCGTGCAGTTCCAGCGCGGCGAAGCCGCCATCTAGCCTACTGCAGGATCACCCGGTGTACCGCCCGCCCGGCGTCGGTCTCCAGCTGCAGGAAGTGAATGCCCCGCGGACACCGCTCCGTATCCACCGCAAAGAGCGTACCCCGGCCCGGCTGATTGCCCCGTGCCACCTCACGGCCACTCATATCCAGCAGCCGCCAGTTTTTGACCGGCCGTTCGCTCTTCACGTGCAGCCGGTTGTCGGTCACGGGATTGGGGAAGACCGAGCTACGCACCGCTACCTGCCCATAAGCGGGCACCGCCACCGTGGCGTCCGCCTCCAGGAAGTCGAAGGCCGGTAGCGCGTAGCCGTCGTAGTCGAACCACGAGGCATTCTCATAGGAGGAGCCCTCGCCCCACGCGTCGCACAGCCCACTCGAGATCCAGGCCGGCTCCCAGTAGATAACCGCCGTGCCCCCGGCGGCGCACACCTCCCGGTTCAGTTCCAGCAGGAAATCCCGCTGTCCGGCGGGCGTGGCGGGGTGGCCGACCACCTCCCCGTTGTCGCCGATGAAGTTGGCGTAATCGTCGGCCCCGTCCACGTTGTCGTGGCTGAAGCCGGTCTCGAAGATCATCACCTCCTTGCCAGACTGGGTCTGTAATTCATGGATCAGGGCACCCAGGTCGGCTACACTTACGCGAGGACTGTAATTCGGGTAGTACGACAGGCCGATCACGTCGAAGTCGGTCACCCCGGCCTCCGTGAATTCCCGCAGCCCGTAGGGCGCGTAGCTCTCGGTGAGGTGGATGGCCGTCTTTACGGTGGCCCCGGCGGCGGTGTTAAAGTCGCGCACGGCCCGTAGTCCCGCGTTGAATTTCCCGGCGTCCGTAGCCCATTCGAAGCCGTTGGTCCGCTTCCCCTCATCCACGAAGCCGTTGGTGGTCTCGTTGCCGACGGCCAGGATCGCGGGGTCGGTCCCCTGGGCGTGGAGCGCCTCCAGCACCCGGTAGGTGTACTGGTAGATGCTGTCCTGCAGCGCCTGCCCGGTTAGGCCCGCCCACGCCAGCGGCCGCTGCTGCTTGCCGGGATCGACAAAGTAGTCGGAGTAGTGCACGGCCAGGTTGAGCGCCATACCGGCACTGCTGGCCCCTCGCGCCGCCGCCAGTACATCGGTTAGCCTACCGGTGGTGATCGGTTCCCCGCAGGCGCTCGCCGTGTTGCCGGGGGTATGCCAGAGCCGCAGCCGCGCCAGGTCAGCGCCGCGCCGGGCGAAGTATTCGTAGGGGTCCACGCGTACGCCGGCCGTATCCCGGTACACGCCGCCCGCCGCCTCGATCGCGTTCACGTAGGAGAGGTCCACGCCCTGCAGACATTGCCCGATCGCGAAGACGGGCAGCAGGGAAAAAAGCGGCAGCAGGTAGTTCATAGGGCGGGAACGCGGGTGCAAGGGTCGGTCAACGGGGGCGGTAGCTCAGGGTCACCACCACCCGGTCCGCGCCCGCTACGCCCAGCAGCCGGTACAGCCCCGGGGGGAGGGCGCGCGGCAGGTCCAGGTAATCGGTCGCCTCCGGCCAGGTCGCCAGTAATTGACCCGCCGGACCGACCAGGCGCAGGTCGGAAAGGGGGCGGGGCAGGTACAGGAGTCCGGGGGTGGGATTCGGGTAGACAACGAAGTTTTCCGGAGGGGCCATATACCGGGTCGCGGTTGTTTCGCGGTCTTCGGGAAAATAATAGGCGCGGTCCGCAGACAGCCCCGCCAACCGCTCCAAGCTTCCGTCAGGCAGGTGGAGGATGAGGCTGTCGACGGTGTCCGTATCCCCGAGCCCGAAGCGCACGGCGGCCTCGTGCTGGCTGGCGAAGCTGCCGCCCGCCCGTACCTCGCCGACCTGCCACCGGCC
>JBGTHX010000546.1:0-9031 GCA_041746055.1 Lewinella sp.
ATACTGGTAGCAAGGTACTCCAGCACCCGCGGGTAGTTAGAGATCAGCGACCGAAAGCCCTCGCTGTTCACGGCGTAGAGCAGGCTTTCCTCCACCGCGCGCGCGAGGAATACGTAATTGTCTTCCGCCAGCAGGGGCCGGATCCCGAAGATGTCCCGTTCCCCGCAGCGTTCGACGAGCAATTCGTTGCCGTCTACGTCCTCGCTGTACAATTCCACGATCCCTTCCTTCACCACGAAGAAGCGGTCGCGCGGCGGCTCCCCCGGCCGGAACACCACCGTGCCGGGCGGCTGGTAGCGGACTTCCACGCGGGCGGCTACCGTCAGCAGGGCCTCGCGATCGAGGTAGCTGAAGGGTTCTATCTCCTTAAGGAAGTCGTAGACCCGGTAGGTGATCTGGTTGGGCATCGGGCTAAATGTACGGGAATGGGCCCTTGGGTGAATTGGTGCGGTAAGTTTTACCGCGGATCGCGCTTCGCCCGGAAAGATTGCGTCACGGGTTTTCACGGATTTACCTGCAGGACCTTGGATTAGCCTCGCTGCGCCACGATCCACCGGCTGATTCCGGGATGAAGGGCCTCCCGGCCCGTGTCGGAACGGCAAGGTTCATCGCGGATCGGGCTTCGCGATAGTGAGGAATCATCGGGTTGCAACCACTCGGCGGGTGCGTCACCTCTCTCCCCTGGAGAGGGGCCGGGGGAGAGGGCAAACCCGCGCATAATCCGCGAAAACAACCCCCCTGAATCCGCGGTAAAAACCTACTCATACCGCAAAGACTCAATTGGATCCAACGCAGCCGCCCTCAGGGCAGGGTACAGCCCCGACAACAGGCCCACTACCGAGCAAATGATCACCGCCAGGATGATCCACAACCAGGGGATGATGAAGGGGCCGTTGGTCACGAAGGCCACCACGTTCCCGGCGGCCACGCCGAGGATGATGCCGAACAAGCCCCCCAGCTGGCAGATCACCACGGCCTCGATCAGAAACTGAAAAAGCACATTGCGCCGCGTAGCGCCGAGTGCCTTACGGACCCCGATCTCCCTGGTACGTTCCGTCACCGATACCAGCATAATGTTCATGAGGCCGATGGCGGCGCCGAGCAGGGTCATCAGACCGATGCTCACGGCGCCGAGGCGGAGGGTGACGGTATTGTCGCGGATGATGCTCACGAGGTCGGAGCTGTTCTCCACCTCGAAGTCGTTCTCCTGGCCGGCCTTCAGGCCGCGTACGCGGCGCATCGTGAGGGTGGCCTCGGCCATCGCGGCCTCAATGCCGGTGGGTTCGCGGACCGCCACGAGGATATCGTAGTTGGTGCGGTTGCTGGCGTAGAAGCGCTTGGCCGTCTGCAGGGGGATCATGACCCGCTTGTCGTTGCTGGTCATGCTGGAGCCCTTGCTCTTCAGCGTACCGACCACGGTGTACCGGTTGCCGGCCGCGCTGATCTCCCTACCGATGGCGAAATCGTGCTTCCCGCTAAAGAGTTCATCCACCAGATCGGAGCCGAGGATGGCCAGGTTGCCGCCCTCGAGCACCTCGCGGGCCGTGAAATTGCGCCCCGCCTGGAGGTCCATCCCTTTGCTGTTGAGGTAGTTGGTGCTCATGCCGTAAACCGATACGTTCGGGTTGGTCTCCCGGTCCTGATAGGTGACGGCGGTAGATCCGGTAGCGTTAAAGCTCACGCTCACGTCGGCAGGATATTCGTACGCATCCATGAACTCCATCGCCTGGGCATAGGTGAAAGGCTCCGACTGTTTGCTGTTGCGGCCGCCCGGACCCCCGCGACCTCTTACGTTCTCCCGCTTGCGGTCGATCTCGAAGGTATTCGCGCCGAGACTCGACAGATTGGAGGAGAGCGAATAGATCGCCGCATCGATCGCCGTAAGGATACCGACCAGCGCCATAATGCCCACCGCGATAATCATGGTAGTAAGCAGGGCCCGCAACCAGTTGTTGGTCACGCTCGACAGCGCCACCCGGATGTTTTCCATAAAATCCATAGGTGCCAAATGTAACGGGGCCCCATGGTACCGGGAATCTTTTTCGACGAATGTCGGAATTGACGCGCGGTATGCCTCCGTGGAGAACCCCACCACAAAGCGGTGCACCTCGGAAAACCATTTCCCAACAAATTCAACGACTTTTGCCCTACATCGTTATTACCCCAAACCTCCCTCCCCAGGTATGATCGACCTCCCCGTAAGTCCCGCCCGCGCCGAACGCCAACGCAAGCCCGACTGGCTCCGCGTGAAACTGCCCATCGGCCCCGATTATAAGCGGGTCCGCAAGCTGGTCGACGAGTACCAGCTCCACACCATCTGCCAGAGCGGCAATTGCCCCAATATGGGTGAGTGCTGGGGTGCCGGCACGGCCACCTTCATGATCCTGGGCAACGTTTGTACCCGATCGTGCAGCTTCTGCGCCGTAAAGACCGGCCGGCCCACCGAATACGATGAAGACGAGCCCCGCCGGGTAGCCGAGGCCATCGACCTGATGCAGGTGAAGCACGCCGTGCTCACCTCCGTGAACCGCGACGAGCTCAAAGACCGCGGCGCCGAGATCTGGTACCAGACCGTCCGGCAGATCAAGGAGCGCACGCCCCAGGTCACCATCGAGACGCTCATTCCCGACGTGCGCGGCAACTGGGACGCCCTGTACCGAATGATCGACGGCGGCCAGGAGGTCGTCAGCCACAATATGGAAACGGTGGAGGAGCTGTACCGAAAAGTTCGTCCCCAAGGGCGCTACAAGCGCAGCCTCGAGGAACTCCAACGCATCAAGGAAGCCGGCAAGCGCACCAAGACCGGCTTCATGGTCGGCCTCGGCGAAACCGAAGCGCAGGTGGAGCGCATCCTCGACGACCTGGCCTCCGTCGGCGTCGACGTCGTCACCATCGGGCAGTACCTGCAGCCCACCGCCATGCACCTGGCCGTCGACAGCTTCGTCACCCCCGATACCTTTGCCCACTATAAGGCGATCGGTATGGAGAAGGGCTTCGACTTCGTGGAGAGCGGTCCGCTGGTGCGGAGTAGCTATCATGCGGAGCGGCATTTGTAAATTGAAAATTTGGAATTTAAAATTTCAAATTTTCGGGGCCTTGTATCCATTCATGGCCTGGTCTTCCTAAGGATAGCCCTCGGCCTCCTAGGCGCCGGAGATATCCTCGGCAACGGCATTTACTACCACTGGATCCACCGCGCCTACGACGGCTACACCTTTCGCTACTTTGGGTTTGAGTGGGTGCATCCGCTGCCGGAGCCGTTCCTGAGTCTGTTCTTCGTGGTCGGATTTCTGGCGGGGATCGCGGTGGCGCTGGGGTGGCGCTTCCGGATCACGGCGCCGCTGTTTGCGGCTTGTTTTACCTACCTTTTTCTGCTCGAAAAATCGCACTACCTCAACCACGCCTACCTCTTTACCTGGCTGGCCTGGCTGCTGGTTTTCACGCCGGCATGGCGGGAGTGGTCGCTGGACGTTCGGCGCGATCCCCGGCAGTGGTCGCCGGTGGCGTGGAAGTGGAGTGTGTACGTCTTTCCGCTGCTGATGGGACTGGTGTACTTCTTCGGGGGCATCAACAAGATCAACTACGACTGGCTCATCGAGGCCATGCCACTGCACCTGTGGCTCGCGCGGCGGGCGGAGATGCCGGTGCTCGGACCGCTCTTTGCGCTGAAGGGAACGGCCTACCTCATGGCCTGGGGCGGCATGCTCCTTGACCTTGCCGCGCCCTTCCTGCTACTGCACCGGCGGCTGCGGTGGGTGGCGCTCGGGCTGCTGCTCTTTTTCCACGCCACCAACCACCTGATCTTCAACATCGGTATCTTTCCCTATCTGTCGCTGGTGCTTACGAGCCTCTTCTTTGCGCCGGACTGGCCGCTTCGGGCGGTGAATGCCCTGGCAGAACGTTCGGATAGGGTCGCCCGGTGGCAGCGCGACTGGCGCGGCCGGTTGGGCACCCCGGCTGCTCCCACCACCCTCTGGCACCCGCGCCCCGCCGCCATAGCCCTGCTGGTGGCCGTGCATGTGTTCCTGCCCCTGCGCAACCTGCTCTTCGGCTCCGACGTCAACTGGACCGAGGAGGGGCACCGCTACAGCTGGCGCATGATGCTGCGCAGCAAACAGGGCCGCGGCACCTACCGGGTGGTCGACGCTGACGGGCAAACCACCCGCGTCAATCCCCGCGACAGCCTCGACGACCGGCAGTACGGCAAGCTGGTCACCCATCCCGATATGATCCTGCAGTACGCCCACCACCTGCGCGACGTGGCCCCCGGACCGGTGCGGGTGTACGGTGACTTTGAGGTGCAACTGAACGGACGGCGGCGGCAGACCTTCATCGATCCGCAGACCGATCTGGCGCACACCGAATGGCGCTGGGTGACCGCCAAACCCTGGGTGCTGCCCGAGGTCAGAGAGTAGACAGGTAGCGGTCGCCGCGGTCGCAAATGATGCAGACGATGACACCTTCCTCCAGTTCCGCTGCCAGCTTGAGGGCCGCCGCCGTAGACCCCCCTGAGCTGGTGCCGGCAAAGACGCCGCACTCGGTGGCCAGGCGGACGCTCGTGGCACTGGCTTCTTCCTCGCTCACGTCGATCTTGCGGTCGACGACCGACGCATCGTAGATCTCGGGCAGAAATTCCGGGCTCCAGCGCCGGATGCCGGGAATGCTGCTGCCGTCGGTGGGCTGTACGCCGACGATCTGCACGTCGGGAGACTGCTCGTGGAGGTAGCGACCGGTACCGGTGATGGTGCCGGTGGTGCCCATACTGCTCACGAAGTGGGTCACGCGACCTTCGGTGTCGCGCCAGACTTCCGGACCGGTGGAGCGGTAGTGGGCCTTCCAGTTGTCGTTGTTGGAAAATTGGTTGAGCTGGACGTAGTCGCCGCTGTCCTCCATTTCCTGCGCCAGTTCGCGGCTGTACTCAATGGTGCGGTCGGCGGGCGTGAGGATCACCTCGGCGCCGTAGGCCTTCATGGTCTTTACCCGCTCCTCGGTACTGTTATCGGGCATGATGAGCGTGACGGGAATCTTCAGCGTAGCGGCGATCATGGCGATCGCTATGCCGGTATTCCCGCTGGTGGCCTCGACGATGCGTTTGCCGCCGGCGAGTTCGCCGCGCTCAAGGGCGCCCTCGATCATGCTCAGGGCCGCGCGGTCCTTGACGCTGCCGCCGGGATTCTGTCCCTCCAGCTTGCCGTAGATCGTGACGCGGGGGTTATCCTGGAGGTCGGACAGGTCGACCAGCGGGGTGTTGCCGATGAGGGAAAAGAGGTGGTGGCTCATGGATCGAAGTTGAGGTAGGGCAACAGCGCGTCCAGGGTTTCGGTGGAGACGGCCCGCACTTTTTTCAGGTCTTCGGCGGTGCGGAACGGGCCGTGGTTCTGCCGGTAGCGGACGATGATCACGGCCGTAGTCCGCTTCAGGTAGGGGTGGCGGGCGAGCTCCTCGGCGTCCAGGCGGTTGATGTGCAGGGGGCGGGTAGGGGGGCTCGGCCGCAGGTAGGGCGCGATGGCGCGGTACACCGAATCGGGCATGCCGTAGGTGGTGGCGACCTGCTCCGTGGAAGTAAACCCGCCGAGGTCTTCCCGGAATTTTACGATCCGGCCCGCGCGGTAGGGGCCGATGCCGGGCAGGGTGGTCCACTCCTCTTCCGTGGCGCGGTTGATATCGATGGGGGTGATTTCCTTCTCCGCTACTGAGGGGGGCGGGGACGCGGGTGCAGGTTCCTGCGCGGGAGCGAGGGCGACAAGGTCCAGCAGTCCGGCCACTTTCTGGGAATCCACGGCGCGGACCCGCAGCAGGTCCTCCGGCCGCCGGAAAGTAACGGCGCGGTAGCTGCGGTACTTGACGAGGGCTTTGGCTTCCCGTTCGTTTAGGCCGAGGAGGCGGAGGCTGTCTTCCGGGAGTGTGTTCGGGTCGAATGGAAAGCGCTGGGGTGGGGCGGTCACCCGCTCGTAGGTGGCCGGAGCATCCGCTGTCCGCTGGGCCGGGAAGGTGGCGTACTCCATGAGGCGCTGCGCCTGATCGGGCCGCAGGACGCGGAGGCGACCGATGTCTTCCGCCGACCGGAAGGGCGCCTTTTCGCGGTAGCGGAGGTAGGCGGTGGCTTGCTTGTCGCTGAGTCCGAGGCGCATCAGATCGGTGTGACCGATTGCATTAGGTTCGAAGGGGAAGACAGCTGCGGTGGGCTTGTCGGCTGTAACCCCTGAATCAGCCGCCCGCAGTTGCCGCGCCGCGGCGAAGAGCTCGGCATCCCGGCCGGAGAAATCGGGCGGGGCATCCGGCCGCAATAGCCTGGACACTCCGTAGCCGCCCGCTAGCAGGACAATGAGCAGGATGAGGCCCCCGCGCTGCGCGCGGGTGTAAGACCAGGGCGACGGGGTCGGACCGCCCGCCACTAGCCGGCCAGGGGTAGGCGAAGGAAGGCGCAGAGTACGCCGCCCATGAGTCCGAGGGTGATGGCCCAGTAGCCGACGTGAATCAATACGTAGTTCCAGCGCCGCCGCTCGAAAAGGGCATTGATGGCCAGGAGACTACCCACGAAGGTCACCGCGTACAGTACGCCATGGAAGAAGCCGTGTCCGAAGGTGCGGTGGTTGGTCAGCAGACCATACTGCGCATCAAATTCGGCCAGCTGCTGCATGAGGGGGCTGCCGGGCTCGGCGAAGCCTGCCTGGGTGGTCAATAGTCCTCCGATCGCGGTCTGGTGGATCACGAGGGCGGTTAGCATCAGGGCCACGAGCAGGCTGAATAGGTAGGTCATGCCGAATATCACGGCCATATTGCCGTGCCGCAGCTTTTCGGCGTCCAGTCCGGTGGCCCGCATCCAGATGCCGCCGACGACCTTTTCATTATAATATACCGATCCCACGAGCAGGGGGATCAGGGCGGTGAGGGGGAAAAGCCACCAGTTCATAAGCGGGGTTGTAGGGTGAGTCCCGTGAAGCTAACAAAAGTTTCACGGGAACAATAGCCGTCCGCTTCCGTAGAATCGCTGGGGCTGATTTCCTTTCCGGACGAATACGTTGTAAATTTGGGTTTTTCCAACAAATAGGTCTATGATCAAACGGCTGCACATCAGTAACTACGCCATTATCGAGGAGCTGACGCTGGACTTCGCCGAGGGGCTCAGCATCATCACCGGCGAGACGGGCGCGGGAAAATCCATCGTGCTGGGTGCGCTCAACCTGATCCTGGGCGGCCGGGCCGATACGAAAACGCTGTTCAACGATAGCGAGAAGTGCGTGATCGAGGGCCGCTTCGACATCGCCGCGTACCAGCTGCGCCCCTTCTTCGAGGAGAACGACCTCGACTACGATCCCGACCTCATCATCCGCCGGGAGATCACCCCGTCCGGCAAGAGCCGCGCCTTCATCAACGATACGCCGGCCAACCTGAAGGTGCTGCAGCAGCTCGGCGCTACGCTGATCGACCTGCACCAGCAGTTCGATACCCTGTACATCAACAACAGCGACTTCCAGCTGGAACTGCTGGATGCCCTGGCCGGACAGCGGGAAGCCGTCGAGGGCTACCGCCACGATTACCAGCGCCTGCAGGGCGTGAAGCGCAAGCTCAACCACCTGCGCGAGGAGCAGGCCCAGGCCCGCCGCGAACAGGAGTTCCTGGAATTTCAGGTGAACGAACTATCCGAGGCCGCGCTGCGCCCCAATGAACAGGAGACACTGGAGACCGAGCGCCACCGCCTCAGCAACGCCGAGGAGATCAAGCAGCTTACCTCCGGCGCTTTTCACTACCTGACCGAGGACGATGAGTCGGTCACCGACCGCCTGCTGGGCATTTCCGTCAAGCTCACCCCCCTCGCCGCCGGCGATCCCAAGCTGCGCGAGATCACCGAGCGCTTCGAGAGCATCCGCCTGGAGCTCGAAGAGGTCGCCTCCGACCTCGAAGCCTTCGGCGACGACACCGACATCAGCCCCGAGCGCCTGGAAGAGATCGAGGAACGCCTCAACCTGCTATACCGCCTACAGACCAAGCACGCCGTCAAGACCAACGCCGAGCTGATCGAAATCTTCAACGACCTCTCCACCCGGCTGGATCACTTCTCCGACCTCGGCGGACAGATCACCAAACTCGAAAAGGAGCAGGATCGACTCACCGCCGACCTCGTCAAACAGGGCACCGCCCTCCGCAAGGAGCGGGAGCGCATCGCTCCCGATTTCGGGCACCGCGTCCAGGCCCAGCTTGCCGACCTCAGCATGGCCAATGCCCGCCTGAAGGTTGACTTCACGCCGCTTCCCCAGCCCGGTCCGCAGGGCCTGGATGAGGTTCGTTTCCTCTTCAGCGCCAACAAGGGCGGCAAGCTGCAGGCCATCAAGGACGCCGCCTCCGGCGGCGAGATGTCGCGCCTCGCCCTGGTTACCAAGAGCCTCGTGGCTTCCGCCATGGAGCTGCCCACCCTCATCTTCGACGAGATCGATTCCGGCGTCAGCGGCGACGTAGCCCAGCGCATGGGCCGCATCCTCACCGACCTGAGCAAGCACCACCAGGTGGTGGTGATCACCCACTCGCCGCAGGTGGCCAGCCGGGCGCACCGCCACTATTTCGTGTACAAGACCGATAAGTCCGACGCCGACCGCACCATCACCCGTGTCCGCGAACTAGACCGGGAGGAGCGGGTGCGGGCTATCGCTACTATGCTCAGCCAGAATCCGCCCAGCGATTCCGCGTTGAAAAATGCCCGGGAGTTGATTGAGGCGGTATAGGAGGGGTTACCCTCACCGGGTAGCCGCAAGCACCCCATACCGCACCGCCCCGGAAGCGAAGCCCTGCCGCATATACTTCATCGCCCAGGCGCCCAGGATGGTGCCCTTCCCCGCGCGCACCAGCCCGGGCCAGTTGCGGGGGTCCAGTCCGCTGCGGATCACCGCGCCCCAGAAGGGCTCGACGGCGTCAGACCAGTCGTCGGTACGGATGTGGAGGAGGCCGGCGTCGCCGGCGGCTTCTTCGAGCTCGGCCACGCTGACCAGGGGCGGCAGGTGATAGAGCTCGCAAATTTGCTGGATGGTGTACTGAT
>JBGTHX010000547.1:0-3236 GCA_041746055.1 Lewinella sp.
AGGCAGGCGATCAACGCTTACATTGATTATTACAACGACTGCTTAGCAAAACCATTCAACTGGAAATGTGACGGCTTCAGTCTGGAGCGGCCCCTACGCAGTAGTCAAAGCTGATGCAAACTTTGATCTTGAACCACTAGATGCTAATTCTGATGCGTTCAACGCTATTCGGCAGCC
Organism: Lewinella sp.; assembly: GCA_041746055.1. Classification (GTDB taxonomy): domain Bacteria; phylum Bacteroidota; class Bacteroidia; order Chitinophagales; family Saprospiraceae; genus Neolewinella. Next base: position 178 of record JBGTHX010000547.1, read on the forward strand.
GCTTTTGACGGTAGCGGCTGTCCAGCGGCCAGCATCGCGGCTCCGCGACGTCCGCCAAAAGTATCTCGGGCCCGAATTTCTACTTATCCGATCGAAAGCCATCGATTCGGGAGCGGATCAGCCGCACGGTTAGAGCCAGCCCGGGCAGCAGGGCCACCATTCCGTAAAAGAAACCCAGGAGCTCAAAAAAGCCGCCACCGAAAACCGCTTCCAATCCCCGGAGCAGCAAGCCCACGAGTAAATTAATAGCGAAGAAAGACAGATACTTCCTGAACGTAATAAGCCCCCGGAAGTCACTATACCGTCGCCACCCATCGACGTAATCGGAATATGCCTGTATTACAAGCGGGTGTACCCTCACTCCGTGATGTCGAAGTTATATTCGATCATTTCGGTGACGGGCCGGTCGTCGGCGTCGCTCTGCTCGAGAAAGATGTCGATGCCTAGGGTTTCCGGGGCGTCCTTTTCAGCGCTGTCGAAGGTGACCTGCAGGATGCCACTGGCGCCGGGCGCGTAGACAACGCTGTTATCGTGGGTCACGGTGGTGCAGTCGCAGGCCTGGATCAGCATGATCTTGGCCGGCACGGTGCCCCGATTGGTGAATTGGTACGTAAAGTTCTTCTTATCGCCCTTGGTTACGATACCCAGGTCGACCATACGCTTGTCGAAGACCAGAATGGGCAAGCCCGCCACCTGCTCGGCGGATTTACCATACAGGCTGCTCATCTTGCTGATGGAATCCACCGGAAAGGCCGAGGACTGCGGTTGGCCGTTCCGGGCAGGGCCTTCGAGGGCCCGCTCGATCACGTCGCGGCGAATGATGATCTCGGTGGGACCCTCCAGGACCTTAAACTCCGTGCGGCGGTTGAGCTGGTGGGCCAGTTCCTTCAGCTCGTTGGTGGGCAGGGCGTTGATGTAGGCTTCGGAGAGGGTATCGCCTACGGTGAAAGCATCGGTGCGCTGGACCAGTCGCTCGCTGATCACCTGGGGTTGGGTTTCGCCGTAGCCCTTAAATTTAATGCGGGAAGCATCGATGCCACCCTCGGAAATCAGCCACCGACGGGCCGCATCGGCGCGCCGCTGGCTCAGGTTCTGGTTATAGCGGTCGTCCCCGCGGAAGTCGGTGTGGGAGCTCAGCTCGATGACCATATCCGGATACTCGTTCATGATCTCGGTGAGGGCGCGAAGGTCTCCTTCCGCATCGGGGCGGATATTAGACTTGTCGAGGTCGTAGAGAATATTCTCCAGCGCGATGGATTCCTCGATCTCGATAGTATCGTACACCGGAATGGTAGAGGGGTCGCGCTTGAGGAAGAATACCTGCTCGAAATTCTTGCTCTCCTGGAGCCCGAGGGTGGTAATCTCAACCGTATCGGGGAAGTAGCCGGGGTGGTTGGCTACTACGCTATACTCAGTTTCCAGCTCGAGCCCAAAATCGAAGCGGTTGCCGTTGTCGCGGGACTTGCTGTCGCTGCTCCCCATCGGCTGTCCGTTGCGGATGGGCTGGAGGACGATGGTGCCGTTGTTGAGGGGCTCGCGGGCTTCACTGAAGAGGCCGACCACCAGGTTGGCGTAGAGTGAGGGGATTTCAAAGGCGTAAATGTCGTCACAGCAGGTCTTGCTCTTTACGGAGCGGCCTTCCCCGGGACGGTTGCTGGTCATGAAGCCCACCAGGCCCTCGTTGTAAACGCTGAGGCTCTGGTCGTCGACGCTGCTGTTGAAGCCCGGACCCATATTCGTGGGATCGCTCCAGTTGCTACCGTTCCAGGCCGAATAGAAGAGATCGGTACCGCCCATCGTGGGCAAACCGTTGGTGCTGAAGTAGAGGGTGCCGTCGAAGTAGAAGGGGGTGGTTTCGTCACCTACCGTATTGATCGTTTCTCCGAGGTTAACCGGGGAGCCGTAGCGGCCGTCGCCCTCGTAGGTGGCGTAGTAGATGTCGTAGCCGCCGAAGCCGCCGGCCATGTCACTCACGAAGAAGAGCACTTCGTTGCCGAAGAGTTCACCGGTTGCCGGCTGGAGGGCGAGGTAGTCGTCACTATTAATGCCGGAAACGGGATTACCGCTCTTCCAGCCCTCGGCGTCTTCGTCGCTCATGTAGATCTTGGCCTGATCGATGCGGTTGCTGTTCATCAGCAGCCGGTTGTAGTAGAGCCGGCGGCCGTCGGCACTGATGTTCGGGTTAGCGGTGTGAATGCCGGGGCGGTTGACCTCGGGACCGAGGGGTTCGGGGCGTTCCCACTCGCCCTCCTCATCGCGGGTACTGGAAAAGATGCGGACGAACTGGTCCTCGTCGTTGGCATCCACTAAGGCCACCGGCTCGGTGGCCTTCACGGTGGCGTAGTAGAGCGTACTGCCGTCGCGGGACAGCACCGGGGAGTACTCACTCCACACCGTGTTAATGGAGCGATCCAGCAATTCCAGGCTCACTTCGCCGGTCTCGGTGGCGGCATCGCGGTACATGCGGGCACCTTCGATCTCCGTTTTAGCGAGCAGATCGAGCACGGAATCGCGGTTGAACTGCAGGAAGGTCTGTAGGTAGGTGACGGCTTCGTCGTATTGCTGATCCATTTTCAGCAGCCGGCCATAGTAGAAGCGGTCGATATTATAGGTCGAATCGGCGGGTTGCACCTTGCGGAAGGCACGGGTGTACCCGCGCAGGCCGGCGGCCACGTCGCGGAGTTCGTAGTTCATCCGTGCGATGAGGGGAAGCAGGTTTTCCTCTTCGCTGACCTCGTAGGCTTTGTCGTAGTTCTCGAGGGCCACCGTCCAGTTGTAGGTAGCCCGGGCGGAGTCGGCGGCGACCAGCAGCTGCTCCAGGTTGGAAGAGCCGGCCAGCGGCTGGGCCAGCAGGGGCAGGCCGACGGCAACCGCCGCGGCGGTGAGCAGCCAGCGCATTTCCCGGAATTGGTCCGTAAGGGTACGTATCATGGAGGGCGGAATCAGGTGGATGAATAAAACGGAGCGGTGCGAACGGTTCTTGGCCGGGGACTAGATTTTCGGACACAGCATCGTGGGTACGACGGTCGGCTTCTTGTAAATATTGAAAATGTACTGGG
>JBGTHX010000548.1:0-19250 GCA_041746055.1 Lewinella sp.
GGTCTGTTCCTCCTCCTTGCCGCCTGCGGACCCCGGCCGTGGCCCGTATGCAATCGGCCGTCGACGATGTGAGCGAACGCTCCTGCCGCATGCTCCGGCGGGCCTGGCTGGTGGCCGGGTGAGCCTCCGGGTTCCCCCGCACCCGCGCGCCGCCGCCTAGTTCAAACGCCAGAAATAGGGGGTGAAGAGCACCAGCACCGTAAAGAGCTCCAGGCGGCCCACGATCATCATGAAACTCAGGAAAAGCTTGACCGGCCCCGAGAGCCAGGCGAAATTGTCGACCGGCCCCACGCCCCCGATGCCGGGTCCCACGTTCCCCAGGCTGGTGGCCATAGCCCCGATGGCGGTGAGGAAGTCGAGCCCCAGCACGCTCAGGAAGACCGACCCGAACACGAAGAGGATCAGGTACAGCAGCAGAAAGTTGAAGATGTGGGTGATGATGCGCCCCGGCACGATCTGCCCGTTGAGGCGCAGCGGGATGATGGCCTGGGGGTGCACCAGGCGCCCGAATTCCAGGTAGCTGTTCTTGAGGAACACCAGGTTGCGGATGATCTTGATGCCCCCCGAGGTGGAGCCGGCGCAGGCCCCGATGAACAGTAGCACGAAGCAGATCATGGTGAGGCTCGGCGCCCAGCTGGTGTAGTCGGCCGTCACGAAGCCGGTGGTCGTGACCAGGCTCACCACCTGGAAAATACTATCGCGGAAGCTTTCCTCCAGCGGTTGGCCGGTGAGGTACCACACCCGGGCGGTAAAGAACAGGCTCACTACGATGACGAGGGCCACGTACGCCTTCAGCTCGTCGCTCTTCCACACCTCCGACCACCGGCGCTTGAGGCTCAGGTAGAGCACGGTGTAGTTGACGCCGGCCAGGAACATGAAGGCCACTAGGGTGTACTGGATGGCCGGGTTAAAGGCCGCCGCGCTGGCGTTGCGGGTACTAAAGCCGCCGGTGGCCATGGTAGTGAGGGCATGGTTGATGGACTCGTAACCGCTCATGCCCAACAGGTAGAGCAGTACGCCGAGCAGGCCCGTGAGGCCCACGTAGATCAGCCAGAGGCGCTTGGCCGTCTCGCTGATGCGGGGGTGCAGTTTATCCGAGGTAGGGCCCGGCGCCTCCGCGGCGAAGAGCTCGATGCCCCCGATGCCCAGCAGGGGGAAGATGGCCACGGTGAGCACGATGATGCCCATGCCGCCGATCCACTGGGTAAGGCTGCGCCAGTAGAGCAGTCCGCGGGGCTGGATCTCGATGTCGGTAAGGGTGGAGGCCCCCGTGGTGGTCATGCCGGAAACCGTCTCGAAGAGGGCATCCGGCACGCTCGGCAGCATGCCGCTGTAGAGGTAGGGCAGCATCCCGAAGGAGACCATGGCCGTCCAGCTCAGGGCCACGATCAGGTAGCCTTCCCGCTTGCGGATGGTGAGGTCCTGCTTGCTCGGCAGCGCATCGGAGCGGCCCCTTACCTGCGGCCCAAACCAGAACAGGGCGGCGGCGGCCATGGTGGTGAGGCCGCTGTAGACCAGCGGCAGCGGCGACTCGCCGTAGTAGAGGCTGAAGGGGACCCCCGTCAGCATCATCGCGCCGATGATCAGCAGCAGTACGCTGATCACGCGCAGGATCGGCCGGAAGTTGATCAGGGGTCTCGTCATGAATCAGCGGAATAATTCCTCCAGCCGCTTGATGGCCTGGGGTTTGGCGAACACGATCACCCGGTCTTCGAGCTGCAGCTGCGAGGATCCGTTAGGGATGATGGTCTCCTCGCCGCGGATGATGCCGCCGATGAGGGCCGTATCCGGGAAGTGCAGTTCGCGCAGGGGCTTGCGGGTGAGCTGGTTGCTCTTGCGGATCACGAACTCGATCACCTCAGCGTCCACGCCCTGCAGACTGGTGATGGCCTCCACGTTGCCCTTGCGCACGTAGCGGAAGATGTCGTTGGCGGCCAGCAGTTTTTTATTGATGAGGGTGTCCACGCCGATGTTCTGGCTGATGTGGACGTACTCCTTGTTCTCCACCTGGGCGATGGTCTTGTATACCCCGTGGTTGTGGGCGGTGAGGCAGGCGATGATGTTGGTCTCGCTGTTCTCGGTCAGGGCCACGAAGGCATCCATGCGCGAGAGCCCCTCCTCCTCCAGCAGGTCGAAGTTGGTATAGTCGCCCTTCACCACGAGTACGCTGTCGAGCATCTCCGTGAGGATCTTGCAGCGCTCCTTTTCCTTCTCGACGATCGTCACCTGGTAGTGTTTCTGCAGGCGGCGGGCCGTGGCGATGGCCAGGTCGGTTCCGCCCATGATCATCACGTTGGTCACCTTTACCGTTTGCTTACCTACAAAGCGCTCCACCTTGCTGGTGTGCTCGGGCCGGGTGATGAAGTAGATGTGGTCGTTGCGCTTGAGCTCGGTCTGCCCGCGCGGGATCAGCGTCTGGTGGCCGCGCAGGATCGCGATGAGCTGCAGCTGGTTGCGGTCGCTGAGGCCGTCGATCTCGCTCAGTTTTGTGCCGATCAAAGAGGAGTTGCTGTCCAGGGTGATGCCTACGAGCGACAGCTTGCCGTCCTCAAACTCGTAGATGTCGGTGAAGGAGCACTTCTTGACCAGCCGCTCGATCTCGATGGCCGCGAGTTGCCGCGGGCTGATCAGCTGGTCGATGCCCAGGGAGCAGATGGTTTCCTGGTTGTTGCCCTCCAGGTACTCCTCGTTGTCGACCCGCGCGATCACGCGGCCGGCGCCGAGCTTTTTGGCCAGGATGGCGGACATCATATTGGTCTGCTCGCTGGTAGTCACCGCCAGGTGGAGGTCGGCCTGCCCTACGCGGGCGTTCTGCAGGGTGGCCAGGCTGGTGGCGTCGCCCTTCACCGTCAGCACGTCGAGGTGGGAGCCGGCGAAATCCAGCACGTCCTGGTCGTTGTCGATCAGGACGATATTTTGGTTCTCGGTGACCAGCAGTTCGGCGAGGTGGAAGCCTACGTCGCCGGCACCGGCTATTGTTATGTTCATGCTGCGCTTGGGGTTAAGCAGCCGCGAAGTTCGGTAATTCGGCCGTCTTGCAATGGGGGCGGGTACGCGGGTGCAGTGGTTGGTAACAACCGGCGGGGCAATTGTGTGGTGTCACGGACACTAATCGGGCCTAGCGCGCGTCATTCCCGCCGGATTGATTGATGCGGTACACGAAGCTTAGTACCGCCTGCCGCGACTGCCGCCACTGAAACTCCGAGGTGGAAGTATAGTCGGCCTGCTCGATAAGGGTGCGTTCCACGCGGGTGTTGAAGAGGTCGCGTCCGCTCAGCGTAAGGGTGCCCTTGCCGCCGAAGACGTCGTGGGAGGCCCCCACGTCCAGGGCGTAGGTGGCCAGGTTGCGGCCCTGGGGCGTATTCACCGAGGCGTTGTAGTCGAAGCTTACCTGCAACTGCAGCCGCTCCGTGAGGTCGAGGATGGAGCTCGCGCGCCCGTTCCAGGTGGTTAGGTCAAAGGCGTAGCTGGTTTCCTGGTAGCGGCCCTCCACGCGGGCGCTGTAGGCGTTGAGGTCGGTGGTAAATTTCCACCACTCGGCCAGGTCGTAGCTGAAGTTGACCTCTACGCCGTAGGCGTTGCGGTTGCCGAGGTTGACGGGGTAGCGGATGGTGGTGCCGTCTTCCGCGGGCAGTACCAGCTGCTCGATCACGCCGGTGGTGTAGCGGTAGTACAGGCTGGCCAGCAGGGAGCCGGCGGGCAGGTAGCGCAGGAGGCCGGCCTCGTAGGAGTCGGTGTACTCCGGCCGCAGGGCGGGATTGCCCACGGTGTTATTGCGGGGGTTGTTGAAGTTGGAAAAGGGCAGCAGCAGCCGGAAGAAGGGTCGGCTGAGCCGCCGGCTATAGCTGAGCTGCAGCTGGCTGACGTCCGTGAGCTGGTAGCTCACCGAGGCACTGGGGAAGAGGTTGAAGTAGCGCTGCTCGTTGGTGACGCCCGACTTCAGCAGGGCGGCCGTCACGTCCGAGTATTCACCCCGGAGGCCGAGCTGCAGCCCCAGTCCGCCCCACTCGCCGCTGCCGATGAAGTAGGCCGCCCCGATGTTCTCGGTGTAGTTCAGCTCGTCGTCGAAGGCCGGAAAGACCACGAACTGCCCGCTCGTATCCTGCTGCTCGACGCTGAAGGCATTGCGCACGGTGCGGAACGTACTCCGCAGTCCGCCCTCCAGTTTGAGGCTGTCGTGAAAGGGGTGTACGTAGTCGGTCTGCAGCAGGAAGTTGGTCTCGTACTCGGTATTGCTGGCCCGCTGCCGCAGGGGGCCGTCGGCACCGGTGGTGGTCTGGGTGATGTCGGAGAGCTCCAGGTCGTCGTCGAGGATGTACTGGGCGTCCACGGTCCAGACGTGCTCCTCGCTGTCGTCGAAGGTCCGCTTATAGGCCAGGGAGGATTCCAGGTTCTCGTTGTTCGACTCCTCTTCGGTGTCGCGGAGGGTGGTGGCGATCAGCTCGCGGTCGTCGTTGAAGTCGCGGTAGGTGACCAGGGCCGTGTTGTTCTCATTGGAACGGCGGTAAAGCAGGGAGCCGGTCAGCTGGTTGCGGTCGTTGATGAACCAGTCGGTGCCGAGCTGGAAGTTGCCGCCGAGGCCGCCGCGTTGCTGGTCGGTTTCGGTATCGTAGCGGGCGCGCAGGCTGCCGTCGTCGTTGAAGAAGCGCTGCTCGCTGCTGCCGCCGCCCGGGGTGCGCTGGTAGCTGATGCCAAAGTTGGAGAAGAGGTTGAACCGGTTGCGCCGGTAGTTCAGGCTGTAGCTGGCCCCGTAGTTGTCCGGGTAGCCCGCCGTGGCGCCGAAGGAGCCGTTGATGCCCTTGCGCTTGTCCTTCTTGAGGATGATGTTGATGATGCCGGCCTCCCCCTCCGCCTCGTAGCGGGCCGAGGGATTGGTGATCACTTCCACGCTCTCGATGATGTCGCCCTGCATCCGGCGCAGCGCATCCAGGTCACCCGAGCTGAGCATCGCCGAGGGCTTGCCGTCCACGAGGATGCGCACCCCGTTGCTGCCGCGCAGACTGATGTTGCCTTCGGGGTCCACGTTGACGGAGGGCACGTTATTGAGGATGTCGGCGGCGGTATTACCCGCGCCGGTCAGGTCCTTGCCTACGTTAAAGACGCGCTTGTCGAGCTTCATCACCAGCTGGCTGCGCTCGGTGGTCACCTCCACCGTCTCCAGGGAAACGCCGCCCTGCCCCATGCGCAGCACGCCGAGATCGACGGGCGGGCCGCCTGCTGTGGCGGTCAGGTCCGGCACGGTGAAGTTATCGTAGCCCAGGAATTGCAGGATCAGGTAGTAATCGCCCGGCGGCACGGTCAGCGCGAAGCTGCCGTCGTTCTCCGTGGTAGCGTTGGCCACCATGCTGCTGTCGGCCGCCCCGTAGGCCACCGCGGTGGCGAAACCGAGCGGCTCGCCGGTGGAATCCTGTACCAGGATACCGGTGACGTTCACCCCCTCCTGGGCGCGGATCAGGAAGGGAACGAAGAGCAGGATCGTGAGTAAGGCCTTTGGCATGAGCGGCTTTTTGGGGTAACGCGAAGGTTGCCAGAAGGTTACCACGGCGGGAACGGGCAAACGAACAAAATTCGGCTCCAGGCCTTCACCCCATACCACCCATGGAGAAAAAGACCAAGATCCTCAACGACCCCGTGTACGGGTTCGTCAGCATCCCCTACGGCATTCTGTTCGATCTGGTAGAGCACCCCTACTTTCAGCGGCTCCGCAACATCAAGCAGGTCAGTCTCACCCACTACGTCTACCCGGGTGCCCTCCATACCCGCTTCCACCACGCGCTGGGGGCCCTCCACCTCATGCAGCAGGCGGTCACCAGCCTGTGCGGCAAGGGCGTGGAGATCAGCGACGAGGAAGCCGAGGCCGTCATGATCGCCATCCTGCTGCACGACATCGGCCACGGCCCCTTTTCCCATACCCTCGAGCACACCCTGATCTCGGTGCCCCACGAGGACCTCAGCCTCCTCTTCATGGAGCGGCTCAACGATGAGTTCCGCGGAAGGCTCTCCCTGGCCATCGAGGTCTTCACCGGCCGCTACCCCAAGCATTTCCTCCACCAGCTGGTGAGCGGACAGCTGGACATGGACCGCCTCGACTACCTCAACCGCGACAGCTACTTCACGGGCGTGGCCGAGGGGGTAGTCGGCTACGACCGCATCATCAAGATGCTGAACGTGATCGGCGACCGCCTCGTAGTGGAGCAGAAAGGGATCTACAGCGTCGAGCGCTTCCTCAGCAGCCGCCGCATCATGTACTGGCAGGTGTACCTGCACAAGACCGTCGTGGCGGCCGAGCAGATGCTCCGGCTCATCCTGCGCCGTGCGCGCGCCCTCTCCGACCTCGGCCAGACGCCCTGGGCCCCGCCCGCCCTGGAGTACTTCCTGAAGCACTCCGTCGACGCCCCCCAGTTTCGCGACCGCCGCAACGAACTCCTCGATTGCTTCGCCGCCCTCGACGATACCGACGTCAGTACCGCCATTAAGAGCTGGCAGCGCCACCCCGACCCGCTGCTCTCCTACCTCAGCTACGGGCTGGTGAACCGCCGCCTCTTCCGCCTCGAATTCAGCAACGAACCCTTCGATACCGCCTACGTGGACCGCATCCGCGAAGCCATCGTCCTCAATCCCCGCCTGCCCGCCCGCGCCGCCGCCGACCTCGTCATCCTGGGCAAGGAGACCAACAGTGCCTATACCCTCACTAAGGAGGAGATCATGGTCGCCACCAAGGACCAGGGCGTGGTGCCCATGTCGCAGATCAGCGATTTCGGCATCGAACCCCGGACGTTCACGAAGTACTTCCTCTGCTATCCCAAGGAGGTGTCTTTAGCGGGTAGCTTGTAGCTTGTCGCCAGTAGGCCCGCGTGGCTGAAGTCATACGGGCCCAACCTCTACGGCTATCCGCTACCCGCTACCCCAGCCGATCCATCAAATTATACCCCACCGAGAGCCGCGCCAGCGTCTCCTCCTGCCCTATGGCTTCGAGGATATCGAAGGCGTCGGGTCCGTTGACGGTACCGCTGACGGCGAGGCGCAGGATCGGAAGTACCTGCCCGAAGCCGAGTCCGTTGGCCTTCATGAAGGCTACGGTCGCCTCCTTGATCACGGGGGCGGTCCAGGACGTAAGCGTGGCCAGTTCCTTGCGGAGCTGCTCGAAGTGGGGGCGCTGCTCCGGTTTCCACTTCTTGCGGGCGGTCTTTTCGTCGGTGATGCCCACCCGCTCCACGAAGTAGACGCCCTGCTCGTAGAATTCATTGAGGGTATGCACCCGCTCCTTCAGCAGGCCGGCGATGGTGGTGGCCTGTTCCACGCTCACGGGGTGGCCGTGGGTAGTGAAGATCTCCCTTACCCTTCCGGCCAGGTGCTCGTCGCTGCTGGCGATGAGGTACTGCTGGTTGTACCAGCGCGCTTTTTCGAAGTCGTACTGGGCGCCAGATTTGTTGATCCGCTCCGGGTCGAAGGCCTCGATCAGTTCCGCGAGACTAAAGATCTCCTGCTCCGTACCCGGGTTCCAGCCGAGGAAGGCGAGGAAATTGACCGTGGCGGCCGGCAGGAAGCCGGCCTCCCGGAAGCCGCTGAGGGTTTCGTCTCCTGACTTCCAGTCGAGCGGAAAGACCGGGAAGCCCAGCTGCTGTCCGTCGCGCTTGCTCAGCTTGCCCTTGCCGTTGGGCTTCAGGAGCAGCGGCAGGTGGGCGAATTCCGGCATTGTTTTCTCCCAGCCGAAGGCGCGGTACAGCAGGACGTGCAGGGCGGTGCTCGGCAGCCACTCCTCCCCGCGGATGACGTGGGTGATTTTCATGAGGTGGTCGTCGACCACGTTGGCCAGGTGGTAGGTAGGCAGCCCGTCGGCCTTCATCAGCACCTTGTCGTCCACCTCTTCACTCCGGAAGGCGACGTCGCCGCGCACGATGTCCTGGATGTGGACCATCTCCCCCGGCTCCACGCGCAACCGCACCACGTAGGGGGTACCCGCGTCCAGCAGCTTTCCGGCCTCCTCCTTCGAGAGTACCAGGCTGTTGTGCATGTCCCCGCGGGTGGAGGCGTCGTAACGGAAGTTGTGGTTGCCGGCGTCCTTCTCCGCCTCGCGACGGGCATCCAGCGCTTCCTCGGTGTCGAAGGCGTAATAGGCGTGGCCGCTGTCCAGCAGGTGCTGGGTATAGCGGGCGTAGATGTCGCGTCGTTCGCTCTGCCGGTAGGGGCCGTATTCGCCGCCGATGCCGGGCCCCTCGTCGGGTCGTATGCCCGACCATTCCAGGGATTCCAGGATGTAGGCCTCCGCGCCGGGGACGAAGCGCCGCTGGTCGGTATCCTCGATACGCAGGATGAAGGTGCCGCCGGTCTTCCGGGCAAAGAGGTAGTTATACAGGGCGGTACGCAGTCCCCCGATGTGGAGAGCCCCGGTGGGAGATGGGGCGAAACGTACGCGAACGTCATTCATAACATTGTATTTACACGGACGGCGAAGGTTAAAATTTTATTACGTAAGCAGCCATCGGCACCATTCATACGTTTAAAAATCAATTGCTCCGACAAGGAAGATCTTTCTCCCGCAAAGGTAGCGAAAGCTAGCTTTCACATCGGACCTGCCTAGACCCCGGTTTTTGTCTTACTGTTTTTTTTCGCTACACCGAGTTCCATCCTCCCAACCCTCATTAGACCATGTACCTGATTAAGACACCACGGGTCATTCAAAGGCTATTTCCTAATTTCCACTGGCGGGTGGAGAGCAACGCGGAGCGTCCTACGCTCTACCTCACCTTCGATGACGGCCCTATCCCCCACCTCACCCCCTGGGTACTGGATCAGCTGGAGCGCTTCGACGCGAAGGCCACCTTCTTTTGCGTAGGCAACAACGTTCGCCGCTATCCGGATATTCTGCGGCAGATCCTCCAGGCCGGCCACGTCGTAGGTAACCATACCACCCACCACCTGGACGGTTGGAAGACGGACAATGTTCCCTACTTCCACGACGTACGCCACTGTGCCGTGCAGCTCAAGACCACCCTCTTCCGTCCCCCCTACGGACGGCTCAAGCCCAGCCAGGTCCAGTTCCTGCAGCGCCACTACCAGATCGTGATGTGGGATGTATTGAGCGGCGACTTCGACCCGGAACTCACCCCCGAGGACTGCTTCGATAACGTAGTCGATAATGCCGGCCCCGGCAGCATCGTCGTGCTCCACGACAGCCTCAAGTCAGAGGAGAATATCCGCGCCATCCTGCCCCGCATCCTGCAGCACTACGCGGAGCTGGGCTACATTTTCGCGAGCCTCACACCGGAACTGCTGACCGACGATGCCGGTGTATCCGACACCCGGCTCCGCACCGCCTAATCTTTCCCCAGCCGGTCCAGCCCCGCCTTGGCCATCATATGCAGCCCGATCCGGTACTCGGCCGGTTCGATCTCCAGGCACAGGTGAAAGTAGCGACCGGCCGCCGCGTTGTTTTCCCGTTCTTCCTCCAGTAGCCCCGCTTGCAGGGCCGCGTTGCAGGCGTAGTAGGCCGGGTTGTCCCGGCCCAGCTCGATGGTGCGGGTGTAGAACGACAGCGCTCCGGCGGCATCGCCCAGTCCGTCCAGTACCCTACCCGTGCGGTAGCGGTGCTCCAGCAGTTCGTCGGCCCCGAGCCGGCTCATGTCCGTTTCGTCCAGTTCCTGGCGGGCCCGCATGAAGTAGCCGCCGTCGAAAAGCAACCTCGCCCGCAGCAACTGCAGGTTGGGGGCTTCCGCCTGGGCCGCCTCGAGTTCGGCGCTTTCGTCGCCGCCGGCCCGGCTGCCGCCGTCGATTTCCGCCATGGTGCGGTGGTAGGCGGTGGCATTCCCCTCCAGCAGGTAGCTCCAGGCGATCTTCTGCAGCGCCTCTTCCCGGAAGTGGCGGCCCGGATAGCGCAACAGGAAGGACTGAAAATGCACCCGCGCCTGCGGATTCAGGTTACGCAGCTTGGCCTGCCCGAGCAGGAATTCCAGGTAGGGAAAGTCGGCCCGGCTCCCGCCGCGCTGTTGTTGCTCCAGCATCCGCAGGGCCTCGGCATTACGGTCGGTGCGCATGGCGATGCTGGCCAATACGAAGCAGTCCAAGTTACCCGAGGCTGCGTCGAGGGGGAGCGCCTGGATCAGGCGGTAGGCCTCCTCCGGCTCATCGGCCAGGTGCAGTTCCATGAAGGCATGGAGTACGCTGGTTTCCAGGTGGAACGGACTACTCTTGTCCTGCAGCGCCCGTTGCAGCTCGCCACGGCCCGTGGCGATACTACCCGTAAGGGAGGAAAAGAGCTCTATCCCCCACTTAAACTGGGGTGGAATGGCCCCCACGGCCGCGTGGAGGAGGCCCAGATCCTTGTAGGTGGGCAGGAAGTCGGGGAAGCGCGCGGCATTGGCCAGCAACTCCTTGTGTGCCCGGTTCAGGTGGCGGAAGGCCCCCAGTTGCCGCTCGAAGCGCAGGTCGACCAGGCTGCGGTGCAGCCGGGCCTCGGCCAGGGCGTAGCGGTACCAGGGGGATCCGCTGTCGCCCTGCTCCAGCCGGTCGATCCGGCGGTCAAAGCGCTCTTCCAGCGGGCCGTCCAGCTGCTCGTCGCCGCTGAGGTAGAGCCGGAAAAAGTCCACGTAGCTTTCCAGGTGATCGGCGGCCAGGTTGCGGGGTTCCGCGCTCCGCATCCGCCGGATTCCGGCCTCGGCCAGGTCGAGTTCGAGCCGCATCACGTCGCCGTAGATGGCCCGGGCTTCGCCGTTGAAGTCGTAATGGTATTCCGCCGCCGTTAGAAAGGTGAAGCCCGGCAGCAGCAGCAGGAGGAGGAGGAGGAGACTACGCATAGCGCGCAAAGATACCGTCGATCTGCCCGGCCAGTTTCCGGTCGCGGTCCGTCACGGTATTTCCGGAATCGTGGCTGTTCAGCTTGATGCTGACGGTATTGTACACGTTCGTCCAGTCGGGGTGGTGATTCATCTTTTCCGCCGCGAAGGCCACCTCGGTCATGAAGGCGAAGGCCCGCCGGAAGTCGGGGAAGGTGAATTCCCGGTGGAGGGCGTTGTCTTTTTCGGTCCAGGGCATGGTCACAAGATAGCTAGTTGTTCCGCAGGGCATCGATCAATTCGTCCTTGCTCATTTTGGAGCGGCCTTCGATACCCACTATTTTGGCCTGTTCATAGAGCTCCTTTTTGGTGCGGTCCTCATAGTCCTTGGCCTTGCCGCCCTTTTTGCCGGCGTCGGGGGTATTGGCGATGCGGGCGGCCTTCTGCTTGCTCATGCCCTCCTCGCGCAGGGCTTCGTATTGCGCGTCGTTCTTGATGCTGGGACGGTCCTTGGCCATGGTATTTTATTTTCCAGAACCCCCGCGGCAGGACCGGTGTTTGGGCGGGGGCGCGGGTGCCGGGGCCGGTCAACGGGGCGCATCCCAAAAGCTGATCTCCCGTAGCAGTACGTATTGAAGGTGCAGTACCGGATGGCCCCCGGGCCTTCCCCCTTGATGGTGGCCTCCACGGCGTAAGCGATCCACGCCCGGAACAGCCCCCTGACCCGCTACCCAAGAGCACCGGACTTTAGAAACGTGAAGCTACCGTACCACCCGACTACCGTACTACTACTCCCATCCAAAAGGCTGAGCCAGGTTAGGATTTAACACCACCTCATTGAACGGAACCGGCCGGTAATAATCCTTGGGCGATTCGAACTGCCGCGGCGCCACGCCGGTGACCGTCACGCCGCCCGATTCACCGTCGGCCAGGTACACGGTGGCTTCGCTGCCGAAGGGACCGACCCGGTAGTACGTCAGCGGTACGCCCAGGGCGTTCTTTTCGCGGGCATCTCCCTCGGGGACCGTCTCGCTGAGCGCAATCAGTACGATGTCGTCGACGCCGTCGCCGGTAAGGTCGTAGCGGCCGAGACCGGGGAAGTACAGGCCCACGGGTGTCTTCTCCAGCAGGTCGCCCGCTTGCCAGCGCATCAGGTCGTCGAAGCGGCGGCCCTCGAAGGCCAGCTCCACGCGGCGCTCGCGGCGAATCTCCAGCAACACGCCGGACATCGGCCCGGTCACGTCGGGGTACCGCTGCTGCTGCACCGCGTCCGGTGCCGCGTTCGCCTCCGCCAGGAGGAGCGTGGGCATGCCCACCCGCTCGCGCAGCAGGTTGACCGAGCGGTCGAGGTCCTCCTGGGTAAGGGTACCCAATTCGGCGCGGGCCTCGGCGTAGGTCAGCAGGGCCTCGGCGTACCGCAGCACGGGTACGTCCACCCCGGCGATGGTGGCCTCGTCGGTGGAATTGACGAAGCCTTTGATCAGGTGGTAGCCGGTGAAGTTTTTATTCAGCTCCTGTACGTAGGGGGTCGATTGCCCCTCCGCCACGTTAATCCAGCCCGGATAGGCCATCGTCTGCGCCAGTCGCGGGTCACGGCCCGTGAATTCCGTAACGAAGCCCGCGGTCTCGTAGCCCGTGCTGTCGGTAAAGGCCGCGCCATCGTGGGTCAGGTAAGCCTGTACCAGGTCGCGGGAGGGGCTCATTTCGTAATCCTGCAGTTCGAAGCGGAACCCGGCCGACTTACCCAGGCCGAAGTCATTGACGTTGGCCAGGAGGATCTCGGGGTTACCCGATAGGCTCTGGCTTACGAAGAGGCTCAGGTAGTCACTTCCGGGATCACCCGTTTGGTAGAGCGAGAATTTACCGCTGCCCATGAGCGACTGCGCGGCCGCCGCGGCGGTCTCCAGGAAGCCGTCGGACGTTCCGGCCAGACTTAACTCCGGGTGGTACTTGCGGAAGGTGCCCTCGTGCAGGGCGATGCGGGCCTGGTACATCAGGGCCACGTAGCGGTCCGGGGTGCCGCTGGGCACCACTTCGCGGATGTGGTCGGTGGCGAACTGCAGGTCCTCCATGATCCGCTCCACGACAAAGGCCCGGGGATCCTGCGTTTTGTACAGATCCTCCTGCCCGGGTTCCAGGACGCCGTCGTACCAGGGCACGTCAGAGTACCGCTTCACCTTCTCGTAGTAAAACTGGGCCCGGTACAATCGCGCCAGGCCCGCGTAGTGGGCCGCTACGGCCTCCGACACCTCCGCCCGCTCGTAGTTGGCCAGGAAGAAGTTGATCTCCCTCAGCCGGTTCCAGTCCCAGCCGGAGGTCAGGTTCTGGGAGCTGGGGCTGCCGCTGAGGATCGTCTTGATCTCCACCGCGCCAGTGGTTGCGGCGTTGTCCGAGGATTGGTCGGACAGGTAGATCTCGTAGCCGTCGGGCAGGCTCAAAAGACCGTTGGTGTAGAGCTCCAGGTCGGATTCCGTGCGGAAAAAGTTGTCCTGGGACACCGAGGTGCGCGGGGTGCGGTCCAGCAGATCATCCCCGCAGGCGGAGAGCATCAGCGCGAAGAGGGGCAGGTAGCGTAGCAGTTTCATGCGGCGGGAGAGTTAAAAATCAAGATTGACGCCCACCGAATAGCGGCGCTGAAAGGGGTAGGCGTAGCCGCCGAAGGCACCGGCGCCGGCGGCGACGGGGTCCGCGTCAATGGCCTCGGGATCGACGACCTGCTTCACGGCGGAAGCCTCCCATACGTTCTCCCCGCTGAGGAAGAAGCGCAGGCGGCTGATTCCCGCCCGCTCGGTCAGCGTGGTCGGCAGACTATAGCCCACCGTCAGGTTCTTCAGGCGGATGTACGAGCCGTCGAGCAAGTAGCGGGTCTGTGGGATGGCCAGACCGTTGCTCACCCGGTAGTCCGCCAACCAGGCCTGGAGGGTGGGGAAGCTGGCCCCCTCGGTGTTGGCGTCGGCCAGCCCCATTTCCAGGTAGCTCCGGGAGTGGTTGGCGCGGGCCGCGTCGCTGTCGCCCTGCGCCCGGTAAAAGTCGAGCTGCTGGGGATAGGTGTTGGCGTAGGGCTGCTGGTACAGTCCCCAGAAGAGGTAGTGCTCAGGGTAGTAGTCGCGCTTGCCCACGCCCTGGAAGAAAGCCCGCAGGTCGAGGCCTCGCCAGCCCAGGTTCAGGTTGATGCCGTAGCGGTAGCGCGACTGGGTGTTGCCGATCTTCACGTAGTCGCGCGTATCGTCGGCGGAGATCCCCTTCTCGATCACCCCGTCACCGTTCTGGTCCACGTAGCGCGGCCAGCCGGGCACGATGGAGATGGCCCCCCACGGGATGAGCGCCGTCTGGTCCAGCGTGGCGATCTCCTCCTCGCTGGTGAAGAAGCCGTCGCTTTCGAGGCCCCAGATCTCGCCCAGTTCCTGCCCGACGTAGTAGTTGCCGCTGAAGAGGCGGCCGTCGTTGGGGTAGCGGGTGATCTCGGAGCGGCTGTCGCCGATGTTGAAGCCCAGGTCCAGCCGGAACGGCTCCCCGCCCAGGTCGAAGCGGTTGCGCCACTCCACGGATAATTCCCAACCCTTGGTCCGCAGATCGGCCACGTTGCCCTGCGGCTCGTCGGTGCCGAGTACGCCGGGGAGTTCCTGACCCGGAGCCAGCATGCCCGATGTATTCCGTACGTAGTAGTCGCCGGTGGCGAAGATGCGGTTATCGAGCAGGCCCACCTCCAGTCCGAAGTTGGCGGTGGTGACGGTCTCCCACGTGTAGTTGCCGGGGTCCACGTTGAGGCCGGGCGCGCCGATGGCCCGCTGGAAGGCCCCGTTGATCAGGTAGTTGGTCGTGAAGCTCGGCAGGTTGAGGATGTAGCCGTAGTTGTTGGTAGCCTGGTTGCCCAGCGAGCCGTAGGAGGCCCGGAGTTTGAGGGTGGAAATCCCCCTGACGCCCTGCAGAAATTCTTCCTCGCTGATCAGCCACGCCGCGGAGACCGACGGAAAGAAGCCGTAGCGGTCCTCGGACGGGAAGCGGGAGGTGCCGTCGTAGCGACCGTTGAATTCCAGGATGTAGCGGTCGTGGTAGATGTAGTTGAGGCGGGCGAAGAGGCCCCGCACGGCCCAGTCGGTGAAGTCGGCCCCCACCCGCTGCTCGCCGCTCGCGACGCCCAGGTAGGGCAGGCCGCTCACGATCAGTCCGTCGCGGGTGGCCGTGGCCAGGTCCCAGCGGTAGCTCTCCTGGTTGTAGCCGGCCACGGCGGTAAACTGGTGGCGCGTACCGAAGAGCTCCTGGTAGGTGGCGAAGAAGTTGAAGGCGTTGTACGACTCGGTGATCCGCTGCTCGCTGGCGAATGTTTGTCCGCCCTCGGTACGCAGGTCGTCCGGCCCGTAGCCGATGGTGTACTGCCGCCCGTCGGTGTGGATGGTGTTGAAGTTGCGGCGGAAGGTGGCGTCGCCCGTCAGTACCAGCCGGTCTCCGAAGAGACTTACGGTCGCGCGGTTGATGGTCTGGAAGCCCAGGTCGGTACCGGCGTAGCGGCCCCCGTCGGTGAGCGCGGCGGCGGCGCGGCCGGCCTCGGTGTTGGCCCAGCTGCCGTCGGGGTTCTCGGCCACGTCGATCGGCACCAGGTTGTAGATGTTGGTCAGGTTGTAGGTGGGGCGGGTGCGGTCCGCCTGGTACACGTTAGAGTTGTTCTCGAAGCGCAGCCACGGCCGCGGCCTGAAGCCCACCTTGCTGCGCAGGGCGTAACGGGTGAACTGGTCCTTGGCCAGGCGGTTGAGGCCGCCCTCGTCGGAGTAGTTGCCGGAGACGAAGTAGTCCACCGACTGCCCCTGTCCGCCGCTGAACGACAGGTTGTGCGACTGCGAGAAGGCCCGGTCGTCGAAGAAGTACTCGTTCCAGTTGTTATCGCCCAGGTAAGTGTAGCGGTTGGGATTGGCGGGGTCGAGACGCACCGATTCCACGCCGGGGTCGTCGGACCGCTCCCGGCCCCAACGGTACTGGTCGTCGGTGTAGGTGATGTAGTTCCAGGGGGTGTTGGCGGTGGCGATGTCGCTGAGCCGCATATACACGTAGGGGTCGGTGATCGGATCGGGCAGCACCGTCGGCCGGGCCGAGGCGATGAAGTTGCTGTAGGAGATGCGGTTCTCCTTACCCGATTTGGTGGTGATGAGCACCACCCCGAAGGCCCCGCGCGCGCCGTAGATCGCCGCCGAGGAGGCGTCCTTCAGCACGGAGATGGCGGCGATGTCGTTCGGGTTGAGAAAATTCAGGTCGCTGATGTCGAAGGCTACGCCGTCTACCACGAAGAGCGGGTTGCCCCCGTTAATGGAGGTGATGCCGCGGATGTTGAAGCTCGCCGCCGCCCCGGGCTCACCGCCGCCGTAGCTCACGTTGAAGTTGGGCACGAGGCCCTGCAGTCCCTGGCTTAGGTTGGTGATGGGGCGGCT
Source organism: Lewinella sp. (assembly GCA_041746055.1). Classification (GTDB taxonomy): domain Bacteria; phylum Bacteroidota; class Bacteroidia; order Chitinophagales; family Saprospiraceae; genus Neolewinella. The sequence goes on from JBGTHX010000548.1 coordinate 16,193, forward strand.
CTCGAGTTCCTCGGTCTGGATGTTGTCCACGGCGCCGGAGAGATTGACCCGCTTTTGTGAGCCATAGCCCACCACCACCACCTCGTCGAGCAGGGTCTGGGCCGGGTCGAGCACAATGTCGAGGTTGCGGCGATCGCCCACCGGCACCCGCTGCGGCTCCATGCCGATGAAGGAGACCAGGAGCGCGGCCCCGGGCCCGGTCACGGTGAGCTGGAAAGCCCCATCGACGTCGGTGACGGTGCCGCTGGTCGTGCCCTCCTCGAGGACGGTCACTCCGGGCAGGGTGGAGCCGTCGGTGGCATCGGTGACGGTGCCGGTAATCGGGAGACCGGTCTGGGCGGTGGCGGACAGGGCCAGCAGCAGGGCGGACAGACACAGGTAAAACCGGAGGGTGGAATCGGGTAGCGGTTTCAGCATGGATACGGGGATTGCAAGGGAGCTTCGAAGGCGCAAAGATCAGCAGCGTGGGGGGTGGGTAGGGCCTCCGCCCCATTAAATTACCTTTATCTATTCATTAAGGGCGACCGACGCGGCTCCTGGCCGTGGCCTCCCGGAGGCAGGCCCGGGTAGTGGCGGTCACTTCGGAATAGCGTCCCGGTTGCGCAGCCTCCAGCGGATCGTAGTAGGTAAGCGCTTCGGTGCAATACACGGCCGAAGCGGTGTACTCTCCCCGGTCGAAAAGGAAAGCGGCGCGCGCGGACAAGGCGCTCGCAAGGCCATCGGAATGGGCCTGCGGATCGACGCGGACCAGGAAACGGGCTTCCTCCAGTGCGTCATGGGAGCAGCGATCGGCTTCTTCCGGACGGCCGGAGCGGGCGTACAGAATGCCGAGATTGTGCAGCAGCCCACCGAGGTGAGGCCGGTACTGCCGCGGGTTTTTCTCCAGTAGCCGCCGGAGGATCGCCAGCGACTCCAGGTAGTGGTGCTCCGCCTCGGGGTATTTCCCGGTCTTGAGGTAGAGCGTAGCCAGGTCGGACAGGGAGGCGCTGAGTTCGTAGCCGTGGCGGTCGGGGTCCTGCTCGGCCATCCGCCGGCGGATGGCCAGGGCCCGACCGTGATAGTCCAGCGAGGCGGCGTGATCCTTGCGCTGGCGCTGGATGGTTCCAAGATTGTTTAGCACCGTGGCGGTCTCCGCTTCGAAGGCCCCCGGGGCGGCGCCGGACTCCCCCTCATACACCTTCAGCGCCAACAGGCATTCGGTAGCGGCCTCGGGCAGACGGCCCGTGCTGCGGTAGAGGACGGACAGATTGTTGTGGGCCTTGGCTACCAGCGGCCGGAAGGTGGCCGGATCGAGCTGCAGGAGCGGGCGGTAGATTTCCAGCACCTCGCGGAGGTGGCCCTCCGCCTGTTGGTAGGCACCGCGGTTGAGGCGGACGATGGCGAGATTGTTGAGTACGGTGGCGGTGCGCGGAGGATCCATTTCCTCGGCCAGTCCGAGGATCTCCCCGTAGCGGGCTTCGGCGGCGGCCAGGTCGTAGTGGGTGGCGAGGAAGTTGGCGTAGGCCAGCAGGTTACCGGGATGGCGATCGGCTTCGAGGGAAGTTTCGAAGTGGCGGACGGCCTTTTCGTAGCGGTCGGGATCCGTCAGGTCGAGGGCCGTCAGCTGGGCGAGGATCAGGAACTCGCTGGCTTTGCTCCGAAGCAACTGTCGGTTCGTGGTCAGCTGCGTTTCCAGCCGCGCCCGCTGGTCGGTCAGTTCCTGCCATTCGGCGTGAAGCTGTCCGGCGTCGAGGATGGCCCGGGCCTCCCGGAAGCGGCCGTGGTCGAAGTGGTCGCGGGCGGTACGCAATCGGTCGGTATCGATGCTGATCTCCTGGAATTGCTCGGCCAGGCGGATCACTTCATGGCGGAAGCCCTCGAGCTGCGCTTCCAGCCTCGTGAGCGAGGCGTGGTACTTCGCCCGTTTTTCGGGTGTCGCGGCCCCGGCGACCAGGTCATTAAGCTCTTCGCGGCGCTCGGTGAGCTCGGCGTACTCCAGGCTTTTGTAGTAATTATCCCCGAGGTGGACGCTGCCACCACCGGTATCCAGCCGCCCGGAATTGACGTTTTTAGAGTGGGTGATGTCCATGGGCTCAGTCTCCGATGCGGAAGTTGCCACCCCCCGTATTTACGTTCCCGGTGTTCACGTTCTTGCTGTTCAGGATCTGATTCGCGATGCGACCGCCCTCCTCGGTTTGGCGCATCTCCTCGAACATGGCCCGAAGTCTTTGCTCCAGGGCGGGTTGGTCCTCTACGGCTCCCGCCAGTTGGGACTGCACGGCCAGCTGGCGCGACTCGCTCCCGGGCTTCTCCCGTAGGGCGGTGACCGCTTCTGTTTCCTCGCCGTCGTCGGTCAGGAAGAGCGGGCGGACCCAGTCGACGGTAGCCTGGCTGAAGTCCTTCAGAAAGTCTTTCACGTTTTTGTGGTCTCCCAGTTTCTTGGCTAGGTAGGTTACGAGGCCGCCGATAACGGCCGAGGTGGTCAGTGGTTCCATAATGTGGGTGTGTGATGCCACCAGCCCCGGAGGGGGAAGCGGTGACAAACTAATCTACGGGAATTCCCGCAGTCCGCCATCCCCTCCCCCGCGCTTATCTTGGGTCGGTACCCAACCCCCGAAGGATGCCCCACCCCCGGAACCTGCTGCTGCTGCTTTTCCTAACCTGCCTCACCCACGCCGCCACCGCCCAGGACGACTGGCAGCAAAAGCCCTGGCCCGCCGCCTGGATCACGGCACCCTGCGCCCCCGCCACCACCTTTGCCGTCGTGGATTTCAGCCGCACCTTTCAGGTGAGTACCCTGCCGGACTCCCTGCCCGTCATGGTGTCGGCCGACAACCGCTACCGCCTCTACGTCAACAATCAGCTGGTGGGCATGGGCCCCTCCCGGGCCGACCGCATGCACTGGCGCTACGCTACCTACGACCTGCGGCCCTACCTCCGGACCGGGGAGAACCGCATCACGGCTACCGTGTGGAATTACGGTATCGACCGCGCCCGCTGGCAGGAAAGCCTGCGGCTCGCCTTCGTGTTCCAGCCGCGGACGGAAGCCTTCGCGGAACTGCGCAGCGACGGGGCGTGG